>JBGVOJ010000707.1:0-9588 GCA_045126415.1 Eubacteriales bacterium
GGTAATACAAAGCGTCAGTATCTGTAAATTTTGTCAGTTTACAGAACGCTTTGATATTCCAAATCTGCACCCGGCTTCGTCAATCCATATCGTTTAAAAGTTTTTGAAGATGGGGTTTGGGGAAGAAACATTTTTCAAAAACTTTCTTCCCCAAGAAACATAATAAAAAAATAACAAAGGAGTACCATCAATGAAAAAAACATTCTGCGCTCTTTTTGCTGTTTGCCTGATGCTGACTGCGGGGATGACTTCCTGCGGCGAAAAAAATATTACGCTTGAAAATCCGACCGGGACGTACTCCCAGGAATATGCCGGTACCACGCTGAACGTGTTCAACTGGGGGGAATACATCTCCGACGGCAGCGAAGGTTCCTTCGACACCAACGCGGCGTTCGAGGCTCTGACCGGGATCAAGGTCAACTACATGAATTTCGAATCCAACGAAGCCATGTATGCCAAGCTCAAGTCCGGTGCGGTTTCCTACGATATCGTGATCCCCTCCGACTACATGATCGAACGTCTCATCAAGGAAGACATGGTGCAGAAGCTCGACTTTTCCAAGCTCGATAACTACAAGTACATCGCGGACGAATACCGTGACCTTTACTTCGACCCGACGAACGAGTACAGCGTTCCCTATTCCGTCGGTATGGTCGGTCTGATCTACAACACTACGCTGGTGGAAGGTACGCCCGACTCGTGGAGCATCATGTGGGACGCAAAGTACGCGGACAACATCCTCACCTTCAACAATCCGCGTGACGCGTTCGCGATTGCGCAGTTCCTGCTCGGCATCGACATCAACTCCACCGACCATGCGGCGTGGGATGCGGCTGCCGCAAAGCTGAAGGAGCAGAACGAAGTTCTTCAGGCGCGCGTCATGGACGAAGTTTTCAACAAGATGGAAGGCGAAAACGCGGCGATTGCTCCGTACTATGCGGGGGACTACCTGACCATGGCGGAAAACAATCCCGACCTCGCGTTCGTTTACCCGAAGGAAGGTACGAACATTTTCGTTGACTCGATCTGCATCCCGAAGAACGCGCAGAACTACGAAGCCGCTCTGATGTACATCAACTTCATGCTCGAACCCGAAGTGGCTCTCGCGAATGCGGAATACATCTGCTACGCTTCCCCGAACACCGCCGTCGTCGAAAATCCGGATTACTCCCTCTACGGCAACGAATACCTCTATCCCACCGAGGAAAACATGCCCAAGACCCAGTACTTCCACGACATCGACGCGGAAACCCGTTCCTACTACGAAAAACTCTGGGAAGACATCCTTCTGGCTGATTAAGTGAATAAAATTTCTCGGGGAAAACCTTTTTGAGGAAAAGGTTTTCCCCGACTTGCTTTGCAAGTCGGAGCCGAACACCTTTTCCAAAACCTTTTTAAACAGGGGGATATATAAAAATTAAGTATGAAGCAAACTTTACGTTATTCTTTTCGGGCGTCGCTGCCGGTGATGGCGGGGTACGTTGTGATCGGGATGGGATTCGGGATCCTGTTCCAGAGCAAGGGCTACAGCTGGTGGTGGGCGTTTCTGATGAGCCTGACCGTGTATGCCGGATCGATGCAGTATGTGGCGATTGACCTCATTTCCGGCGGTGCGTCGTTGATTACGACCGCGCTGATGACGTTGATGGTGAACATCCGGCACCTGTTCTACGGGATCACGATGCTGGAGAAGTACAGGGATGCGGGACGTGCGAAGCCGTACCTCATTTTTGCACTGACGGACGAGACGTTTTCGCTGGTCTGTTCGCCGGAACTTCCGGAAGGCGTGGAGCGGCGGCGGTATTATCTGCTTGTTTCGCTGTTCAACCAGTTTTACTGGGTGGCGGGAAGCACGCTCGGCGGGATTCTCGGAAGTGCGCTGCCGTTTGACACGCAGGGGATCGATTTTTCGATGACCGCGCTGTTTGTCGTGATTTTTGTGGAACAGTGGGAAAAGACGAAGAATCATCTTGCGGCACTCGCAGGGCTGGGGCTTTCGGTGATCTGTCTGCTGATTTTCGGCGCGGACAGTTTTCTGATTCCCTCGATGCTCGGAATCACGGCGGCACTGTTCCTGCTAAAGCCGCTGGCAGGGAAGGAGGCGTGACGGAATGAGCGAAAATCTGCGGGTATTTGTGATGATCGCGGTCGTCGCGCTGGTGACGGCGGGGATCCGGTTTCTGCCGTTTCTGCTGTTCCGGAAAAAGACGCCGGACGCGGTACTGTACCTCGGGCAGGTTCTGCCGTATTCGATCATGGCGATGCTGATCGTGTACTGTCTGAAAGGGGTGGACTTCCTCAGTGGAACGCACGGGATTCCGGAAGCCGTATCGGTCGCGGCGGTGGTGCTGCTGCACAAATGGAAGCACAGTACGCTGCTGTCGATCCTCGGCGGAACGGTGCTGTACATGGTGCTGGTGCAGATTGTGTTTGGATAAAAAGAAGGACGGTATCGGGGAGATATCGTCCTTTTCGGTTATTTTATGAGAGATGTAATGAGGGATGAAAGAAAATAGTTCAGTCCCACCGTGATCAGCGCAAGTACAATGGCAGCGACCGCGAGCAGGATTTTTTCCACTGCATTTCGTGCGCGGATGTATTCATCCGTGTACTTTTTCGTGAACGACCATTCGTCCACCCAGCGGACAATGTGCCGGTCGAGCAGGGAAAGCACCAGCGATGCGGCGGCACAGAGTATAGCAGCACCCAGAAACACGTTGAGTGAGGGCCGGAGGAGCGATTCGGGCGGCCATACATAAACGGTCACTCCCGCAACAACAAGAATACTGAGCAGAGACAACCACGTTTCCCGCAGAAGATACTGCGCGGTATAACGGTTCCATGCCAGTTTTTCACGTTCCGCGAAACACGGCGGTTCGTAGGTGATCGTCGTCCCGCAGACATGGCATTCGTAGTTTTCCTCCGTAATCGCATGGCAGAGAGGGCATTGTTTCATCGTGTGTCACCTCAATTGTGCACTTTTCTTTTGCCGGAAATATTCCTGCGCCGTCAGCAGATACTCCACCCGGTCGAACACGCCCGCATTGCATCGGCATCCCTGCGGTATTGTCTGCTGATACACCATTCCGCATTTCTGCATGACCTTCCCCGATGCCGGATTCGCGTCCGCGTGATAGGCGTAAACCTGCCGCAGACCGACATCCCGCAGAAGAAAATCCAGTGTCACGCGCACCGCTTCGGTCATCAGCCCGCGATTCCACCACGGCTTCCCCATTTCGTAGGCAAGTTCCACCTGACCAAGTTCGTCATCCGGGCGCATTCCGAACATCCGCCCGATTACATCGCCGGTGGATTTCAGCTCCATCGCCCAGCTGTACCGCCGGGGATTGTCATACGAAAGCCATTTTTCCGTGAACATATTTGCTTTGGTCTTCACATCGTTGAGACAGTCCATGGGGACGTAGTTCGTCCATTTCCAGACATCGTATTCGCTCCAGCAGTTCCGGTACATCGGCTCAAAATCGTCGATGACGTACCTGCGCAGAATCAGCCGCGGGGTCTCGAGCCGCACGGTTCCTTTGTGTTCCATTACTTCAAAGCCTTCGTTTTCTCAAACGCCGCGATAACCGCATCCATTGCCGCACTGCGGAATCCGTTTTCTTCCAGCGCACGTACACCCGCGATGGTCGTTCCCGCCGGACTGCAGACTTCGTCCTTCATCACCGCCGGATGCTTGCCCGTTTCCTGCATCAGCGTGACCGTACCGAGGATCATCTGCGCCGCGTATTCCATCGCGGATTTGCGCGGAACTCCGCACGCGACCGCGCCGTCCGCAAGTGCTTCGACGAACATACACACGAACGCAGGACCGCAGCCGGAGAGCGCCATGCCCGCGTCCATCAGCTTTTCCGGAATCCGGTCGAATTTCCCGGATTCTGACATAAAATCAAGAAATTTCTCCGTTTCCTCCTCGGTCACGTCATCCGTGGAAGTGCAGAGCGTCATGGATTCCCCGACCGCTGCCGCGATGTTCGGCATGATGCGGATAACCTTGTACTCCCCGCCGCAGAATTTCCGCACGGTTTCCGTCGTCAGCCCCGCCATCATCGTCACGAGGATCGGCTCGTCCTCACGTTCCGAGAGCGGTACGATCAGGTCGCGGCAGGCGTCCTCCGCCATCTGCGGCTTCACACCGAGAAAAATATACCGGCAGTCCCGCGCGATGTGGGCTGCCGTAGCGGACACACATCCGTACTTTTCCACAGCATCTGCCACTTTCTTTTGGTCAAAATCACAGACCATAAAATCGGAACCCAGTTTTTTTGCGGCAGCCGTCATCAAAGCACCGCCCATATTCCCGATTCCGATAAATCCAGCAGTATACATAGTTCTTGCTCCAATCAAAACTAAATTTTATAATTAACCCAGTTCAAAAGTTTTTGAAAAGGGGTTCGGGGAAAAACTTTTTTCAAAAAGTTTTTCCCCGAGAAAAATTCACTTATCTCACATGCCCGTTACCCCGGACGACGTATTTGTAGGTGCAGAGTTCGGAGAGACCCATGGGGCCGCGTGCGTGGAGCTTCTGGGTGGAGATGCCCATTTCGCAGCCGAGACCGAATTCGCCGCCGTCCGTGAAGCGGGTGCTGGCGTTGACGTAGACGGCTGCGCTGTCTATGCCGCGGATGAATTTGTCCGCGGCCGTGTCGTCACGGGTCACGATGGCTTCGCTGTGGTGCGTGGAGTGCGCGGAAATGTGCGCGATTGCTTCGTCCACGCTGTCAACCGCGCGAACCGCGAGGATGTAGTCGAGGAATTCCGTGTCAAAATCGTTTTCTCCGGCGGGTGTACCGTCGATAATGCCCGCGCAGGTTTCGTCAAGACGCAGTTCCACGGGAATTTTTCCGTCTGCGGTGCGCTTTTCCACAAGAAGTTCGCGCATCTTCGGCAGGAGTTCGCCGGCGATCTTCCGGTTCACAAGGCAGACTTCCGCCGCGTTGCAGACCGACGGACGGCTTGTTTTCGCGTTTTCGATGATCTTCAGCGCCATACCGATGTCCGCCGTTTCGTCAATGTACAGGTGGCAGATGCCCGTGCCTGTTTCGATGCACGGAACCTTCGCATTTTCCACGCACGTGCTGATGAGTCCCTTGCCGCCGCGCGGAATCAGCAGATCGACGTATCCCACGCCGTTCATGAGGTCGAGGGAACTCTGGCGGGACGTGTCCTCCGCCTGCCCGATGAGAGCTTCCGGATATCCCGCGTCCGCGCAGCCTTTGCGGAGAGCCTTCACAATTGCCGCAGACGAACGGTAGGCGTCCTTGCCGGAGCGGAGAATCACCGCGTTGCCGGATTTGATGCAGAGTGCCGCCGCGTCGGAGGTGACATTCGGCCGGCTTTCGTAAATGATCGCGATCACGCCGAGCGGAACGCGCGTTTTCGTGATTTCCAGACCGTCCGCGCGGGTGTGGGATTCGGTCACTTCCCACGCCGGATCGGGCAGCTTCACGACTTCCCGGATGCCGTCCGCCATGCCCTGAATGCGGACTTCGGTGAGCTTGAGACGGTCGAGCATGACCGTGGAGAGACGCCCTTCGGCGTCCGCCATGTCGAGTGCATTCGCGGCGAGGATATCGTCTGTGGCTTCGACCAGACGATCCGCCATGGCGGTGAGAATACGGTTTTTATCTTCGGTGGGCGCGGTCATGATGGACGTTTTGACCGCCGCGGTTTCTTTCATGATGTCAAGTGTGCTTTTCATTGGCAGTTCCTCCGTAACAGAATCAGTCGTGTTTCCCGACGAAGCGGGTGCAGACCGCCGTATTTTCGAGAATATCGTACAGGATGGACGGATTTTTTCCGTTCGCGATAATCATGTCACAGCCGGCGTTCATGACGTTGACGGCCGCCGTGAGCTTGGTCTGCATGCCGCCCGTGCCGATGGCCGAGCCGCTGCCGTTTCCGCCTGCCGATGCCATCATTTCCGGCGTGACTTCGGTGACAACGGGAATCAGCGTCGCCGTGGGATCGGTGCGGGGGTTCGCGGTATACAAGCCGTCGATGTCGGAAAGCAGGATCAGCAGATCCGCGTGACAGTGGACGGCGACGATTGCCGCGAGGGTATCGTTGTCGCCGATCACGATTTCGTCGGTCGCGACGGTGTCGTTTTCGTTGATGATCGGGAGGGTCGACAGTTCGAGAAGATGTTCCATCGTGTTGATGAAGTTGGCGCGGCGGTGATCGTCGCGGACGTCGCTGCCGGTCAGAAGAATCTGCGCGACGGTGTGGTTGTATTCGGAGAACAGCTTGTCGTATGTGTACATCAGTTCGCACTGACCGACAGCGGCGGCCGCCTGCTTTTCCGGAAGGGTTTTCGGACGTTCACGGAGATGCAGTTTTCCCATTCCCATGCCGATGGCACCGGAGGACACGAGAATCACCTCGTCTCCCGCGTTCTTTATATCTGCAAGCACCTTGCACAGTTCCTCCATGTGCCGGATGTTGAGCTGTCCGGTCTGATGGGCAAGGGTGGAGGTTCCTAATTTTACGACAATTCGCATGATGGTGGTTTCCTTTCAGGGGAAGTTCTTTTGCTTTATTATAACTAAAAACTATTACCTGTAATTATACTTCTTAAAGCGCCAGAAAGCAAGGGGGAAAGTGAAAATATCCCAAAAAACACTTGATTTTTTGGTGGATTTGTATTACAATAATTGTTATGGAACGATTTTCAGTTTATACAAAGAAAGGTATTATAAATATGGCACAGAAATTCAGAAAAATCGGTGTTCTTACGTCCGGCGGCGACGCTCCGGGTATGAACGCTGCAGTCAGAGCCGTTACCAGAGCCGCTAACGCACGCGGCGTACAGGTTATGGGCATCATCGGCGGCTACCGCGGTATGATCCATGACGAAATGATCGAACTCACCAACCGTGAAGTTTCGGGTAAGATCATGCTCTCCGGTACGTTCCTGTACTCCGACCGCTGCCTTGAATTCAAGGAAGAAGAAGGCATGCAGAAGGCAATCGCTACCCTCAAGAAGCATGAAATCGACGGCGTTATCGCGATCGGCGGCGACGGCACCTTCCGCGGTGCGACCGACCTGTCCGTTCGCGGCATCCCGACCATCGGCGTTCCCGGCACCATCGACAACGACATCACCGCGTCCGACAACACCATCGGCTTTGACACCGCGATGACCACCGTTATCGAAAACGTAGACCGTCTCCGTGACACCTGCGAATCCCATGCACGTCTCAATGTTGTAGAAGTTATGGGCCGCGGCGCGGGCGACATCACCCTCAACACCGCCATCGCATCCGGCGCAGTTGCTGCTGTCATTCCGGAAGTTCCGTTTGACGAAGAAGCCTGCATCAACAAGGTGATCCGTCTCCGCCGTGAAGGCAAGAGAGGCTTCCTCATCATCGTTTCCGAAGCATTCCCGACTCTCGGCGAAGAGCTCGCAAAGAAGATCACTGCGATCACCAAGGATCTCGCCGAAAAGGAAGGCAACGACAGACTCTGGGTGGAATCCAAGTTCTGCCGTCTCGCACACACCGTACGCGGCGGTTCTCCGACTCTGTCCGACCGTCTTCTCGCTACCAAGATGGGTGTCCGTGCCGTTGACGAACTTCTCGCAGGCAACTCCGACCTCATCGTTGTGGAACGCGCCGGTGAAATCACCACCTGCGGTATCCGCTGGTCTCAGGTTCTCGACCGTATGTACAAGGGTACCCTCAAGCCGGGTATGACCGACGCATACACCGCTGAACAGCTCGCGGAAATGGAAGCGTTCATCGCCGAAAAGAAGGCAACCTTCGAAAAGACCTACGCAATGCTCAACGAACTCGCTGACTGAGTTTCGGGCTGATACAAAACAATAAGTGGGGGGAGACGGTCACTGTTTCCCCCTTCGCTTATTTGCGGATGAACAAAATGTGAAGAGTTTTTTTCGCAAAAAATAATAAAATTTCCTGTGACTTCCGTATGAACCGGAGGAAAAACGGTATTCTTATAGTATGAAGAATCAGAACAATTTCCGCGAAATCATGAACGCTGTGGGCCGCATCGGAGGCGTTGCCGGATTCGGACTCTCCGTGGTGACACCGCTGATTGTGTGCATTCTGTTCGCTGTCTGGCTGCGAAGCCGGTTCGGTGTGGGCGAATGGGTGATGATTACGGCGGTCATCGTCGGACTCATCAGCGCGGGATGCGGCGCGTACCGGTCGATCCGGGCATTTCTCCGTGAGGAGGAACGACGGGACGCGAAAAAGGCCGCCGAACAGCCGCCGCTTGCACCTAAGCGTGACCCGAACGAGGCATGGCATATCCCGGCGGAAACGGAAGGGGATCAGGAAGATCCGCAGAAACTGGAGTAAATTTCACTTATGAAAATTGATCCGATTGTGAAGAAGGAGACCGGCTATATGGCGCTCGGCAGTCTGATCTGTACGGCGGTCGTCGCGCTGGTGTTCGTTCTTCTCGGAAAATTTGATGCCACGGTTGCGCTGGGCTGTCTGATCGGCTATGTGCTGACCGTGGGAAACTTCTTCGTGATGTCGAACACACTGACAAAGGCGATTTCCACGGGGGACGAAGTGACGGCGAAGCTGAAGATGAAGCAGTCGTATGTCACACGCTCGGTCGTGATGCTGGTCGTGATGGGCGCGTCGATTGTGCTGGAACAGATTCACTGGGTTCCGGTGATTGCGTCGGTGTTCTACCCGCGCATTGTCATTTTTGTACGCGGTATCGTGCAGAACATCCGGAACCGGAAGAATCCTCCGGAAGAAAATCCCGATAACTATGTCAAGTGGGAAGACGACGAAGAAGAAACCGACGAATTCGAGAAATTTGTCGGCGGATTTTCGAAAACAAAAGATAACAACACAGAAGGGAAGTGAGGCTTGGAATGGACAGTATCAGCATCACCGGTGCGAAAATTTTCTTTGAAATCCCGGTTTTCGGCGGAATTCCGATCACGGAAACGCAGGTGAATTCGTGGATTGTCATGCTGGCCATTACGATCCTGTGCCTCGTTCTGACACATGACCTCAAGGTTCGTCCGACGTCAAAGCGTCAGATCATTGCGGAATGGATCGTGGAAAAGGTAACGGGGTTGGTCACCGGCAACATGGGCGAGCGCTTTACGTATTACGCGCCGTTCATCTGCGCGATCCTCGGACTGTCGGCGTTCTCGTCGCTGTCGTCCCTGCTCGGCATGTATCCTCCGACGGCGGACCTCAATACCATCGCGGGCTGGGCAATCCTCATTTTCTGCATGATTACCTATACCAAGATCAAAACGTCCGGTTTCCTCGGCTACCTCAAGGGATACACGGAACCGTTTGCTCTCTTTACCCCGTTCAATATTCTGTCCGAACTGGGTACCCCCGTTTCGATGGCGTTCCGTCACTTCGGCAACGTCGTGTCCGGTGTGGTCATCTCGACGCTCGTTTACGCCGCACTGGCGGGAGCATCCACGCTGGTGTTCGGATGGCTTCCCGGGCTTCTCGGCAAGATCCCGTTTTTACAGGTCGGGATTCCCGCCGTTCTTTCGATCTACTTTGACCTGTTCAGCTCGTGTATGCAGGCGTTTATCTTCTCCATGCTGACGATGCTGTACAT
>JBGVOJ010000708.1:0-4467 GCA_045126415.1 Eubacteriales bacterium
TCGACGAGATCGATGCCGTCGGCCGTCAGCGTGGTGCAGGCCTCGGCGGTGGTCACGACGAACGCGAACAGACGCTCAACCAGATCCTCGTCGAAATGGACGGTTTCGGCTCCAGCGAGGGCATCATCGTCATGGCGGCGACCAACCGTCCCGACATCCTTGACCCCGCGCTTCTCCGTCCCGGCCGTTTTGACCGTCAGATCACAATGAATGCGCCCGACGTCAAGGGACGCGAGGACATTCTCAAGGTACACTCCAAAAACAAACCGTTCGAAGCGGATGTGGATCTTTCCGTCATCGCGAAGACCACCGTCGGCTTCACCGGTGCGGAACTCGCAAACCTCCTCAACGAAGCAGCACTTCTTGCAGCCCGCAAAGGCAAGCACCTCATCGGCATGACCGACCTCGAGGAAGCGATGATCAAGGTGATTGTCGGTCCCGCGAAGAAGTCCCGCGTCATCAGCGAAGCCGAAAAGAAGCTCACCGCATACCACGAAGCCGGACACGCAATCACCACATGGGTGCGTCAGCCCGACGAACCGGTGCATCAGATTTCGATCATCCCGAGCGGACGTGCGGGCGGTTACACGCTCTCTTTCCCGAAGGAAGATAAGTCCTACATGTCCCGCGGCATGATGGAAAGCGAGATCGTGACCCTTCTCGGCGGACGCGTTGCCGAACAGCTCATCCTCGGCGATATCTCCACCGGTGCATCGAACGACATCCAGCGTGCGTCCACGATCGCCCGTCAGATGGTGACCAAGTACGGTATGTCCGACAAGCTCGGTCCGATCCTGTACGGCAGCGAATCCTCCAGCGACGAAGTCTTCCTCGGACGTGACTTCAACCAGACGAAGAACTACTCCGAAGAAACCGCATCCATCATCGACGCGGAAGTCAAGCAGATCGTCCTGAAGGCGTACGACGATGCGAAGGCAATCCTCGAAGCGAATATGGAAAAGCTCCATTTCGTTGCTTCCTACCTCATCAAAAATGAGATCATGGAAGAAGAACAGTTCGTCCGTGCGATGAGCGAACCGGACATCACGCTCGAAGCCCTCGAGGAAATGGTAGCCGAAAAGCGCCGCCGCAGCCGTGAGGAAAACGAAGCACATGCCCGCCGTATCGCCGAACTGGAAAAGCAGCGTGAAGAAGAACGCGCGAAGGAAAAGGAAAATTCCGACCGCCGCGATTCCCGGAACCGTGACGCGGAGCCCTTCCAGTTCCCCTTCCCGATGGCGCCGAAAGACGACGCCCGGGACGACGGAAACGATCCGGATGACAACGACGGCAAAGACGACGAATAATTTTTACAGGGAGATGCCGGAAGGTGTCTCCCTGTTTTGTCTTTTCTGCACATTCCTTCCGGGGCTTTTGTGAATATCGATTGAACATATCATAAATAATCATGCAAATCCCTTGACTTTGTTCACGGAGTAAAATATAATAATATAAATGTGCGGTTCAATATGACCGCACAAAATCAAAACGGAGGATTTACAATGGACAGCGACGATAGTGATAACGATATGGAGGGCAAATGCAGATGACAAGTCAGCAGATTACTCAGATTATCGTGATCGCAGCTTTGGTTATCATGTCAGCCTATTTCTCGGCAACCGAAACTGCCTTTTTATCACTGAACAAAACCCGGATCAAAACCCTGATTGAAAAAGGAAACAAACGTGCGGCTCTGACCCTCGAGCTTTCCGAAAAGTACGACAATCTTCTCTCCACCATCCTGATCGGCAACAACATCGTGAATATCGCGATGTCCTCGATCAGCACCATTCTCTTCCTCGACCTGCTCGGGAACATGGGTGCGAGCGTCTCGACAGCGGTCATCACCGTGGTCGTTCTGATTTTCGGTGAAATTTCACCGAAGAGCATTGCCAAGGAATGTCCCGAAAAATTCGCAATGTTCTCCGCCCCGATCATCAACGTGCTGCTGATCGTTCTTACCCCCTTCAACTTTCTCTTCGCGCAGTGGAAAAAGCTGCTTGCGAAGCTGTTCAATCTGAACAGTGACACGAAAATGTCGCAGGAAGAACTGCTCATGCTGGTCGAAGAAGTCCAGCAGGACGGCAGCATCGACAAGGCGGAAGGCGAGCTTCTGAAGAACGCGATCGAATTCAGCGACCTCGAAGCGAAGGACATCCTGACGCACCGCCTCGACCTTGCGGCCGCCGCAGTGACGGACTCCAAGGAAGACATCGCCAAAGTTTTCGCGGAATCGAAGTTCTCACGGATTCTTGTGTACGATGACAGCATCGACAACATCGTCGGTGTGCTGCATCACAAGGACTTCTACACCGAGTCCGGCGTGACGGATGCGAATATCCGCGACATCATGACGCCCCCGATTTTCGTCATCAAGGAAGTCAAGATCGACCTTGTGCTCCGCGAACTTCAGAAAAAGAAGTCGCACCTCGCAGTCGTTCTGGACGAATACGGCGGAACCTACGGCGTCATCACGATGGAAGACATTCTGGACGAACTGGTCGGCGAGCTTTGGACGGAAACGACGGAAGAAAACGAGGACTTCAAGAAGATTTCCGACGATCTCTACCGCATCAATGCGTCGATCGACCTCGACGAGTTCTGCGAGTTCTTCGAAATTGAAATCGAATCCGACATGGTCTCCTTCAGCGGATGGATCACGGACCAGCTCGAAAAGATCCCGAACACCGGCGACCACTTTGAATACGAAGGTATGCAGATTCGCGTTCTCTCCACCGATTCCCACCGTGTCTCGGAAGTCGAAGTCCGCCTGACGGAAGACTTCAAAAAGCCCGCGGAAGATGAAAAAGAAACCGCTGTGATTTAAATAAATAATTTTTCTCGGGGGAAACTTTTTTTCAAAAAAGTTTCCCCCGACTTGCTCTGCAAGTCGGAGCCGGACACCCCTTTCAAAAAACTTTATACTATAAAAACAGACAACGAAACTGCAAATCTGAAGTAATCCAACGGCTGTATAGCTTACAGAAATTTTATTACTATAAATTTGCAGTTTCTTTGTCTGTCTTTTTCGTTTGAAAGTTTTTTTGAAAGGGTTCGGGAAACCCCACTTATTCAAGCTCTGTGAAATCCTTGACGATGCGTTCGAGGGTTTTCTTGGCTGCTTTTTCCGATTTTGCGAGAGAGGATGCAAAGTCGGTGGAGCCGGAAGCGGCGAGCGTCTGGAAGATACTGCCGATGCCGCCGAGTGAGTAGATGCGGCCGATATCGTAGACACGGTTGGCAAGGGCGATATCGAGCATTTCTGCAGATTCGTCGTCACGGGCGTACTTACGGGACAGCGCAATGTCGTAGTAGGCAGGCGTTACCTGAATGTAGGACTGGATGGCCATGCCCTCGAGGACAGCGGTAATCATGCCGAGGTCTTCGGAGGTTTTCGGGACGGTAGCCGTGGAGGAAATCGCGTTGCAGTAGGTGTAGTAATCGTCCTGCATTTCATCATACTTCGGGATCGGGAGCACACCGAATGCGGTTTCCATGTCACGGACGTTCACGATATAGCTGAGAACTTCCCCGTAGAACAGGACGCGGTCTTCCATGAACATCATTTTACCCACGTTGACGTCGGACGGGATACG
This sequence comes from Eubacteriales bacterium, assembly GCA_045126415.1. Classification (GTDB taxonomy): domain Bacteria; phylum Bacillota; class Clostridia; order Oscillospirales; family CAG-272; genus UMGS1696. The sequence goes on from JBGVOJ010000708.1 coordinate 3,597, forward strand.
GGTGATATTGTCTTCGGAAATGATCTTGACAACCTTTTCGAGCGCTGCAACGGTCTTGTCCATATCGACATTCAGAACCGGAACGCCGGCATCATCATAGCTGATGAGCGACAGACCGGAGCCGTAGAAGAAAGTACAGGGCCCTTCGCCCGTGGTCACGTAGCCGTAGCGGTCTTTGTCGGTGTACGCACCGTCACCGTCGAGGTCGGTCGTCACGTTCATACACATTTCCCGGAACTGGTCAATCGTCCATTTGCCTTCGCGAACGAGGTCATACGGGACATCCAGACCCACGTCGGTGATGAGCTGCTTGTTGAAAAGCTGAATGTACGTAACGTCGTTGTCAAGATAGTTGATGTCGCCGTTCATGAAGAAGACCTTGTCCGCGATCTCCATCGCAAGGGTCCCCTGGTCCCACCACGCTTCTGTGAGGTTCAGATTGTCGAGCTTGTTGTAGTCCATCAGGAGACCGACCTGCGCCATCGAAGCGGCGGTTGCCATATTCGGGAACGCCAGCTTGTACGTACCGTCGCCGGCCTGCACCGCCTGACGGACGATGGAATTGACATCGCCGGGCGTCAGCGTGATGTTGCAGTTGAAGCGTTCGTTGATCGTAAGGTTGCGGTTGTATACGGCATCGTTGACCGCGTCCCCGGTGAGTTCCTCGACCCAGATTTCCTTTTCGGAGTTACCGGTCGCTGCCTGCGATGCGATACCGAAGTCCGCACCGGCGTAATCGGCGGAGGCAAGAGCGGCGTATTTTTCCTTCGCGAGGTCATATTTGTCCGGTTCCGCTTCTTCCGCGACGGTTTCCGTACTTCCGTCCGCACCTGCGGATACGGCATTTGTTCCGCCATCTTCCGAGGTCGTT
>JBGVOJ010000709.1:0-4908 GCA_045126415.1 Eubacteriales bacterium
GCGATCCACCTCGAAGAACCCGAATTCTGGGTGCGCGGCGGCTACTCCGAAGCGTTCAAACGTGAATGGCTGCTGTATTATAAAGAAGAATGGCAGGATCCCCGCTCGTCTGCGGAAGCGTCCTACCGTTCCGCGAAACTCAAGCAGTACCTCTATACCCGTATGCTCGACCGTCTCTGCTCCGAACTCAAGGAGTATACCCTCGTCAAATACGGACGTGTCCTGCGCTTCTACGTTCCGACCCACTCGCTCATCAACTATTCCCAGTGGAACATCGTTTCCCCCGAATCCGCGCTCGTCGACCTGCCCGGCGTGGACGGTTACATCGCCCAGATCTGGACGGGGACGGCACGGACGAAAAACCGTTACCTCGGCGAAAAGGCGGAACGCACGTTTGAAACGGCGTTCCTCGAATACGGCGTCATGCAGGAGCTGGTGCGTGGTACCGGACGAAAAATGTGGTTCCTGCACGACCCCATCGAGGACAACCCGCGCTATACGTGGGAAAACTACCGTTACAACTACTACCAGACCGTCGCGGCATCGCTGATGCATCCGGACGTTGCGTCCTACGAAGTCTGCCCGTGGCCGAACCGCGTGTTCAACGGGAAGTACGGCGGAACGAACATCGACCCGTCAACCGGTCTGCCCGAACGTGTCCCGATGCCGGAGGAATACCGGACAAATCTGCTGGTAATTATGAACGTCCTGCGCGACATGGTGTGGGAAGGGGCGCATTTCGTCGGAAATCATCACGAAATCGGGCTGATGATCGCCGACTCCGCGATGTTCCAGAAGCAGGCGCCGGCGGACGACCCGCATAAGGAGTACATCGACGACTGCTTTGACGCCTTCTACGGTATGGCACTGCCGCTTCTGAAAGCGGGTGCCGCCGTACGTCCCGTACAGCTTGACAACCTTCGCCGCGCCGTCGGGTATCTCGACGCGTACCGCGCGATTGTGCTGAGCTACGAATACATGAAGCCGGAATCTCCCGACATAGGCAACGTCATCGCGGAATGGGTGAAGCAGGGCGGCACGCTGATCTACGTCGGCGACGGCAGGGACAGCTTCCACGGCATCCGTGCATGGTGGAACCGCGACGGAAAATACCAGAACCCCGCCGAGCATCTGTTTGAAATGTGCGGACTGGCGAAAGATGCTGTCGGATTCCACAAGGTCGGTGACGGACTTGTGTGCATCATCGACAAATACCCGGCTGTTTTCGCAAGAGACGCGGCACTGGCGGAAGAATTCCGCGATACGGTGCGCGATACCCTCTCGGCTGCCGGAATGGCGTGGGAATACTCGCCGGTACTCCGGATGGAACGCGGGCCGTATGCAATCACGTCGGTCATGGATGCGGGTACGTCCGAAACGATGGACGGTACGTACATCGACCTGTTCTCGGACGAACTCGTCACCGTGGAGAACCCCGTTCTCGACAAAATCGCCGGACTGTACTACGATCTTTCAAAAATCGACCGGACACAGCCGCAGGTGATCGCCTCTGCCGCACGTCTGGAAAAGCCGCATTTCGGTCAGCGGACAATCTCGTTCAAGGCGATCGGTGCCGCCGCAAACGGTGTGACCGTGCTGTCCGTCAAGCGGAAGCCGGCGGAAGTCACCGCGACCCTGCACGGCGAAGACGTCCTCATGAAGTGGGATTATGAGCCGTACAAGCCGACTGCACGTCAGAAGCCGGACAAGGATCACGGCGGCATCCTGCGGATCTGGTATAAAAACAGCCCGGACGGGGTTGACGTGAAGATCAGGTAAAAAGGAGAACCGCCATGTCCATCAAACGCAAATTCATTCTCGACACCGACATCGGTCCCGACTGCGACGACTGCGGTGCGCTCGCCATTTTCGACCGTTTCCATAAGGCGGGACTGTGCGACCTCCTCGCCGTCACGCACTGCACGTCCGACGTCCTCGGCGCGGATGTGATCGCCGCCATCAATGACTGGTACGGTGCGGACATCCCGATCGGGCAGACAACCCGCGAAGGCTTCCTCTGCACCCCGGACGTCATGCGCTACACCGTTCCGGTGTCCGAATCCTACCGTAAAAATCACGAACCCGCCAAAACCGAGCCTGCGCTGACCCTTCTGCGCCGGATGCTCGCACAGCACCGGGACGTAACCCTCGTTTTCGTCGGTCCGCTGAACAATATGGGCGACCTGCTGAAGTCCGGTGCGGACGACATTTCGCCGCTGACGGGGGAAGAACTCGTGCGGCAGTCCGTGCGCGAAGTGATCGTCATGGGCGGCAATTTCTCGAATTTCTCCCACGGCGAGTACAACATCGCCTGCGACGTTCCGGCGGCACAGCTCATGACCGAAAAGTGCGCGGCTCCGATCGTCTACTGCGGCTTTGAAGCCGGCGAACACGTCATGACGGGCGCGACGCTCGAAGGCTGTCCGGAGGAGTATCCGGTGCGCATGGCATATATGAACTACCTCGGCGGGAAATTCGTGCGCAATTCGTGGGATCTTGTGACGGTGTACTACGCCGTCAATCCGGACGACGAACGCTGGATTCTCTCGGACGAATGCTGCATTCGCTATAACGACGACGCAACGGCGGTTGTCACGGAAGGAACGGGAGCAAAATACGTTCGTTTCGCGGACGAAGCGGCACTCACGGAAATCCTCAACGGAATCATCGACGGAAGCGCGGAAATCGCGTGAATTCCGTAAAAAAACGCCCGTACGGGCGTTTTTTGCGTGAGATTCCACGGGAAGTATAGAGGAACTGCACGTCCGTGCGCTGGTGTATCGGGCGGAAATGTGGTAAGATAAAGACAACCTCATCACAGAAAGGAAGGATATTATGGCATTTTCCGATGTACTCCGGCACCTCCGCCGAAAAAACAATATGACGCAGGAAGAGCTTGCGGAAGTTCTCGATATGTCCCCGCAGGCCGTCAGCCGATGGGAGACGGGTACGGCGTTTCCGGACAGCACCGTGATCAAAAAACTGGCGTATCTGTTTGACGTGACGACCGACTATCTGCTGGAAGTCGATCCCGACCGTGTGAAACGGGACGTGGCAGACCGGATCCTGCGGAGTTTTGACGAAATGGAACCGGCGGACGGCGCCGCCCTGCTGCGGGACGCGCTGAAGGAATACCCGCGCAGCGAAGAACTGACGTATGCGCTGGCAGGCCTTCTGTACCACAAAATCTATCTTCCTTCTCCGGACAGTCCGGAAGGGATTGACGCCCTTCACGAATCCTGCTGGCTGTGGGAACAGCTTTACGCCCGTACCGGAGAGACCGAACATCTCAGGCCGCTCCTGCACGCTCTGCGCGATCTGTGGCAGACCGAGCGCGGAAAGGAACTTCTGCGCCCGCTGGAGTACAATGTCCGTGCGGAAATGGAAATCGAACTGGCATCGGGAGAGGAACGACTCCGGCTGATAAAAGAACACGCCTATTATCTTCTGACCAAGCTGAACCTGTACGTCCATATGCTCGGCACGGACGCCCTTCTTCCACCGGAGGAACGGATCACGATCCTCACGCAGATGTACGAAGCCGACCGCACGCTTGTACCGGACGACCGCGAATGTTTTTCGCACTGGAACGCCTCCATGATTCCGTACGAACTGGCGAAACTGTACGCAGAATCCGGGCATGCGGACAAAGCGATGCACTGGCTGGAAATCACGCGGAAAGCGAGTTACCGGGACTACATCCCTCCGTTTCCGCTGAAATCTCCTGTTTTCCGCGGAATGGGAGCCAAGCGGAACGGACGATACGGCGAGGACTGGCTCCTGAAACAGATGGTGGAGGAACCTGCGCTCGACAATCTCCGGAATGACCCGCGCTTTGCGGCGATGCGTCAGGAACTGATGGACCTGCTCGGTCCGGAATGGACAGCGGCGGTTCTGGGAAAATCCGCACAGACTTAACGCAGGTTTTACCTCCGGCAAACCGCGGTGCGCTTCCATATCGGCGGCGGATGTGGTATCCTATAGGCACAGCACGAAGGTACCGCGTGAATGTGAAAACAAATTTTACGAATCACAGAAAGGATATCACAACATGTCATTCTCCACCATACTCAAACACCTCCGCCGCAAGAACGATATGACGCAGGAAGACCTCGCGGAAGCGCTCGGGCTGACACCGCAGGCGGTCTCCCGCTGGGAAAACGGAGCGGCGCATAGTTAAAGACGTACAAAACACACTCACGCTTACAAACAAAAAGCTGATTTCGGTCGTTTTAGGATACGAAATCAGCTTTTTCTCTGTTACCTTCTTGTATTCCACGCATCCAGTGACCCGTTCCAGTTCCTAAATGTCTTGGTTTCCTCATCATAGATCAGCAAATGCGTTGCAACCTTGTCGATGAAGAAACGGTCATGACTGGTAAAAATCACGCTTCCCGGGAAATTCATAAGCGCAAGCTCCAGTACCTGTGCCGTAGCAATATCAAGGTGGTTCGTCGGTTCGTCGAGAATAATCGTCGTAGCTCCTGAAATCAATGCTTTCGTTAGGGCAACACGCGATTTCTGACCACCGGACAGATTTCCAACCCTGACATTCAGCATATCGTCCGACAGTCCGAGCATCTGAATGAATTTGCGTATTTTCTTCCGCGATGCGTCAATCGTCATGCCGCCGGAGATGGTCTGGATTACACTTTCATTCGGATTCATCTCATCCAGCAGCTCGTTCCAGAAAACCCGGCTGCCAACACCCCATGTAACTTTTCCGTTTATTCGAGGAATACGCTCAAGCAAAGTATCGATCAACGTCGATTTTCCACAACCGTTCGGCCCGACAATACCTAGCCGCTCGCCGCCACAGAGAAAAAAGTTCACATCATGTACAACAGTTTTGCTGTCATGACCTGCATCCAGATGCCAGACATCGACTGTCTTTTCCGGAACATACAG
>JBGVOJ010000710.1:0-1342 GCA_045126415.1 Eubacteriales bacterium
TGGTTCGGCTGTGCCTGCTGCCCGCCCAACGCGGCACGTCTGCTGACCTCCGTTTCCAAGTATGTATGGGATCAGGAAGACGGCGTTCTCTATTCCAATTTGTTTGCCGCAGGCAGACTGACTCTTCCTGAAACGGAAATCCTGGTGGAAACAACATATCCTTTCGGCGATACGGTAAAATATACGGTTGTCTCTGGTGAAACGAAACTGGCGATCCACATTCCGGCGTTTACGGCAAAGAATTATTCGGTATCCGTACCGGGGGAATACAAGGACGGCTATTATTATCTGGATGCCAGAGCCGGAGATGTCATTGAAGTCCGGGTGGATATGACGCCGAAGCTGAACCGTGCCAATATCCGTGCGGCAAAAGACAGTGGCATGGGTGCGGTCACGGTCGGTCCGGTGGTCTATTGTGCGGAAGGGATAGACAACGGAGGTGAAATTTTCAGTTTCTCTGTCGACGGTTCCCGTCTGCGCCTGAATTGTGAAACTCCTGCAGAGATCGGCGGATTTGCTCCGATCACGGAAGGACTCGGAACAGTTTACACTGTGACTGCGGGAGGATCCCGTCTGGTACAGGACGATCCCGACGCGCTGTATTTTACGGACGGATATCGTGAAGAAGACAGCGAACTGAAGCTGATTCCCTATTTCATGTGGGGTAACCGCGGCATAAATCCGATGCGTGTCTGGATGCCTGTCAAATAAATTCAAGACAACGGTATCAGCAAGTGCATAAAAGAAAACCGATGAAACACATTTCCTGTTTCATCGGTTTTTTCGTGTTGGTGTTCCATGTCAGGGATTATTCGCAGAGAATCCTGCAGACCTTTTCGAGGTGTTCGCGGATGGCGAGGTGCTGCGGACACTTCTTTTCGCAGACACCGCACTGTTTGCAGTCCGCGAAGGTCTTGCCGCCGTGACGGAGGTAATCGCGCATCATGTTCTTCGCATGATCCTTCAGACCGTAGACGTTGTAGTAAGTCCAGATTTCGAAAATACGGGGGATGTTGATTTCCACCGGGCAGGGCTGGCAGTATTTGCATCCGGTGCAGTACAGTTCGGAGAACTTCTTGATTTCTTCCATTGCTGCGCCGAGCTGTTCCCATTCTTCCGCGGAAAACGCCGTATCGTCGGAGGAAACCTTGATGTTCTTCTGTACCATGTCGAGGTTCTGCATACCGGAGAGTGCGCAGTTCAGGTTCGGATTGCCCAGACAGAACTTGAATGCCAGTTCGTAGGTCGCAATGGACGGCTTGCCGGTGAGCTTTGCGTACAGATCGGTGGGAGCTGCCAGACGGCCGCCGCCCACAGGTCCCATGATCACAACGCCCAGGCC
>JBGVOJ010000711.1:0-3830 GCA_045126415.1 Eubacteriales bacterium
CCATTGCGTCGCGCGTGTGGATGATGACGGGCAGCTTCAGTTCCCGTGCAAGCTCCATCTGTGCGGCAAAATATGCGGACTGACAGTCCTTGTCGATCTCGTCGTAGTGGTAGTCAAGCCCGATTTCGCCGACGGCAACGACTTTGTTCTGCGCCGCGAGGTTACGGATTGTGTCGATGGCTTCATTAAGGCGATCCATCCCGAGCCGCTGCGCGTCCGAAGGATGAACGCCGACCGCCGCCCACACATGAGCGAATTCCGCAGCCAGACGGACGGAATTTGCGGAGCTGTCGAGGTTTGCACCCACGTTCAGCACGCCGCAGATTCCTTCATTGTATACCGTTTCCAGCGCACCGCGCGTGCCGCCTTCGAATTCTTCTTCGAAGCGGTTATCGTCGTAGTGCGCGTGAGAGTCAAATAAACGGAGCATCAGTGTACGCGTTCTCCGTTCGGAGTTTCGGGATCGAGGAAGACAACGCGGACGGTTTCGTCGCCGGAAGCGAGAATCATGCCGTTGGATTCGATGCCGCAGAGAACCGCCGGCTTGAGGTTGGAGACCACGATGATCTTCTTGCCGACGAGCTGTTCGGGCGTGTAGAACTTCGCGATGCCGGAAACGACCGTGCGTTCTTCCCAGCCGATGTCGATGGTCAGCTTGAGGAGCTTCTTCGCCTTCGGAACCTTTTCGCAGGCCTTGATTTCTGCGGTACGGAGGTCCACGTTCATGAAGTCGTCGATACCGATCTGGACAACGCCTTCCGGCTTTTCGACGGCGGGCTTGTTCGCCTTTGCTGCGGCTTCTTCGGCAGCCTTACGTGCCGCTTCGATTTCCGCCATGAACTTCGCTTCGTCGATTCTCTGGAAGAGAGGAGTTGCTTCACCGACGGTCTTGCCGGATTCGAGCGCACCGAAGGTCAGCGCAGAGTCAAAATTGCGGATGTCGGTGCCGATGCTTTCGAAAATCTTGTCCGCCGTTGCGGGGATCAGGCACTGCAGCATGACCGTACCGATGCGGATGGTTTCGAGCAGGTTGTAAATAACGGTCTGCAGACGCGGCATGGTTTCTTCGGACTTTGCGAGCGTCCACGGGGTCGTTTCGTCAATATACTTGTTCGCACGGCGGAGCATGGTAAATACGTCAGCGCAGGCGTCGGCGATGTGGAGCGCGTCCATGTGGTCGGAGAACGCCTTGACGGATTCAAGAGCAGCAGCCTTGAGTTCCGCGTCGGTGCCTTCTTCCGCACCCGGAGCGGGAATCACGCCGTCGAAGTACTTCTTGGTCATTGCGACGGTACGGCTTACAAGGTTGCCGAGGTTGTTCGCGAGGTCGGTATTGTAGCGGGTGATGATCGCTTCATAGGAGATCGGACCGTCGGATGCGTAGGGCATTTCGGAGAGTGCATAGTAGCGTACGCCGTCCACGCCGAACTTTTCCGCGAGATCGTCCGCGTAAACCACGTTGCCCTTGGACTTGGACATCTTGTCCGCGCCGAAGTTGAACCACGGGTGACCGAAAATCTTTTTCGGAAGCGGGAGGTCGAGAGACATCAGGAAAATCGGCCAGTAGATGGAGTGGAACCGTACGATATCCTTGCCGATCATGTGAACATCTGCCGGCCAGTACTTCTTGAACTTTTCCGACTGTTCTTCATAGGTCTTGTCCGGATCGTAGCCGATGGCGGTGATATAGTTGGTCAGCGCGTCGAGCCATACGTAAACAACGTGCTTGTCGTCGAAATCAACGGGAATACCCCACTTGAAGCTGGTTCTGGAAACGCAGAGATCCTGCAGACCGGGCTTTAAGAAGTTGTTGACCATTTCCTTGCGGCGGGATTCGGGTTCGATGAATTCCGGATGGTCTTCGATGTGCTTCATCAGACGATCCGCGTACTTGCCCATGTTGAATTTGTAGGCTTCTTCCTTTGCCATGTGAACGTCGCGTCCGCAGTCGGGGCACTTGCCGTCCTTGAGCTGGGTTTCGGTGAAGAAGGATTCGCAGGGCGTGCAGTACCAGCCTTCGTACTGGTCCTTGTAGATGTCTCCCTTGTCGTACATCTTCTTGAAAATCTTCTTGACAGCCGCTTCGTGGTAATCGTCGGTGGTGCGGATGAAGTGATCGTAGTCCGCGTTCATGAGGTTCCAGATGTCCTTGATCTGACCGGATACGCCGTCAACGTACTGCTGAGGGGTGATGCCTGCTTCGAGAGCCTTGTTTTCGATCTTCTGACCGTGTTCGTCGGTACCGGTGCAGAAGAAGACGTCAAAACCGCGCGCCTTCTTGTAACGTGCAACGGCGTCGGTCGCGATGATTTCGTAGGTGTTGCCGATATGCGGCTTGGTGGACGCATAGGCAATCGCGGTGGTTATATAATACTTTTCAGCCATGATTTACTCCAAAAAATTATTGTTATTCCTTAAACTCTGACTCCGCCTGCGTAAACTGCCTTACGGACGGGAGCTTCCTTATTTTCGATCAGCACGAAGTCCGCGCGGAGACCGTTTTCGATCTTACCGCAGATGTTGTCGATGCCGAGCATTGCTGCAGGGTTGGAGGTCGCGCAGGGAACGGTTTCCTCGAGGGTCTTGCCGGTGAACTTCATATAGTTGCAGACGGCGGTGAAGAGGTCGAGGGTGGAACCTGCGAGCGCGCCTTCGGAGTTGACTGCACGGCCGTTCTTGACGTAGACCGGCAAACCTGCGATGGCATATTCACCGTCTTCGCAGCCGGCAGCTTCCATGGAGTCGGTCACGAGAATCAGCTTGTCTGCGGGCTTGAGACGGCTTGCCATGGCGATCATCATCGGATGGGAGTGTTCGCCGTCCACGATGAATTCGGAGTACGCGGAGTCGGTCAGCAGGGAAGCAACCATATTGCCCGGTTCGCGGTGGTGGATCGGGCGCATTGCGTTGTAGGTGTGGGTGAAGGAGGTCACGCCCCATGCAACGGCGTTCATGGCTTCTTCGTAGGTAGCGTCGCTGTGAACCATGCCGCAGGTCGCGCCGAGCGCCTTTGCGGTCTTGATGAAGGTTTCGCCGCCTTCCAGTTCGGGAGCACAGGAAACGTGGATCGGCAGGGGAAGCATCTTTTCGATAAATCCGGTCAGCTCATCCGCGTCCAGCGGGCAGAGAAGCTCGGTGGCATGCGCACCGCGGCGTTTCGGATTGAGATAACGGCCTTCGAGGTGGGTACCCGCGATGGTTGCGGTACCGGGCTCGACGGCGCGGTTTTTTGCAATGGCTTCCATGGACGCGAGAAGGCTTTCCTTGGTCGCGGAGGCGAGAGTCGCCATGACCGTGGTGGTACCGACAGCGGCGTAGGACTTACGGAGGTCACGGACGCCCTGTTCGTCGGCGAAGTTGAAGTCGCCTTTGGTACGGCCGTGGGTGTGAACGTCAACGAGACCGGGGATGAGATACAGACCGGTGCAGTCAACGGTTTCACAGTCGGCGGGGATGGACTTGCAGTCGGCGTCAACGATGATGCCATTTTCGGTCAGAACATCGGCGCGGACAAATTCACGCAGGGCGGTATTATATACGAGACCGCCGGAAAAAACAGTATACATTCTGGCTCCTCACTTTCTTGTTCTATCTATATTATAAAATGGATTCTTTTGCATTATAGTATTATAACAGAAACCGCTCATTTTTACAAGACGTTTAATGAAAAAAGCACGTACAGGCAGGAAATCGGGCATAAAAAACGAAAAAAAGACTGACAAAGCAGATAAAGATTTTTCAAGGTCCTTCAAATCTGCACAAACTTCATCAATCCATTTTCTTTAAAAGGTTTTTGGAAGGGGTGCGGGGTAAACATTTTACTCAAAAAA
>JBGVOJ010000712.1:0-3254 GCA_045126415.1 Eubacteriales bacterium
AAGGTGGCTGAGCTGGTCTAAGGCGCACGACTGGAAATCGTGTGTTCGGCTAATAACCGACCGAGAGTTCGAATCTCTCCCTTTGCGTCAAACCTAACGAGAAATCGTTAGGTTTTTCTTTTTTTCTGTGGATTTTTCCGGACGTTTATGATACAATGGCGTCAGAATTCTACGCAAAGGAGAGATATTATGAATACCTTTGACATCACCTATTTCCACGGACCGTTCCGGGAATTCATCACGAAGCCGGAAGTCATCGCCGACATCGCCGCGTCCGGGATCACGCTCGTCCCGCTCGGTTCCGATACGGAAACCAACAAGACCGCTCTGAAGCTCCTCCGCCGCTACGGTCTGCGCGGAGAAGTCCACGATCCCCGCATCGGAAAGCTCTATTATGAGGGAAATCTCGCCGCCGTGGACGAAACCGTGCGCGAAATCGCCGAAGATTACGCGGAATTCGAAAACCTCGTCGGCTGGGACATCACGGACGAGCCGAACGCCGAAAAATTCCCGATTCTCGCCGCGATCGTGAACGCGTTCCGCCGGTATTCGCCCGACAAGGAAACCGTCATCAACCTGTTCCCGAACTACGCCAGCCCCGAACAGCTCGGCAACCCCGACTACATCTCCCACCTCGAGGAATTCGTCAATGTCGTGCGCCCGCATTTCATCAGCTACGACCACTACCACTTCCTCGGCCGCGAAAAGCGCAATGCCACCATCGACAGCACCGTGGACGAACGCGAACGCCTCATCCGTCTGTCCGCGGAAACGACCGTCAACCGCGGCGGATTCTTCGAAAACATCGAGGACATCCGGAACGTTTCGCTCAAATACGACCTCGACGCGATGCTGATCGTCCTGCTGACCGAACACGGCCCCTACCGCAATCTGACGTACGGCGAACTTCTGTGGGAAGTCAACATGAGCCTCGCGTACGGCATGAAGCGCGTGTCGTACTTCACCTACTGGGAACCCGGTCACGACGATCACTGGCAGTGGACGAACGCCATGTGCGACACCGTCGGAAACAAGATGCAGCATTACTACGACGTACAGTCGATCAACAAGGTCATCAAGCCGGTCGGCGAATACCTGTTCGGACGCACGTCCGCGGGCGTTTTCCACATCGGCGATACGCCCGAAAAGGGAACAACGGCGTTCACATCCTGTGGAAAAGTGCAGAGTATTGACGGGGACTGCGGCGTGATCGGCGTGTTCGACGACGGCAGTATGTACCTCGTGAACCGCGATTTCCTCGCTCCGCGCACGTTCGTGATCCGTACGGATGCCGCGCTGACCGTGATGAAGGACGGCGTGTTTGTTGATGCGGACAGCTGTGAAATCACGCTTGCGGCAGGCGAAGGCGTGCTCTTCAAGGCAGAATAACATCCTGTGGAAAAATACAGGGTATCAGCAAAAAATCCCCCGGGTTGGGGGATTTTTCGTTATGTTTCCGGGAATTTTTCCTTCACCATGCGGTCGATGGTCTGATACAGTTCCTCCAGTTCCCGTTTTTCTTCCGGCGGCAGATCGGCGTGGGTTTCGTATGCCCAGATCGCCCACGTCAGCTCCCGCAGGTCATCCGCGATACGGTCGCGCAGATGTGCAAGACGGTCTTCGCCGTCGAGCACCCAGTAGATATTCCGTTCGAGGCAGGTCTCGATGTCGGGCATTTCTCCGGCAATTTTGAGTGCTTCCGCCGTCCGTCCGGTATCGCAGCAGTGGCGGAAGAGAAGCCGCCGTGCTTCGTTGCGGCAGTCGTCGTCCGCGGAATAGTCGAAAATCCGGTCGGCGATGGAGAGAATTTCCGCGTCGTGCGCCTTGCAGAACTCTTCGTCCTCACTTGCGGCGTAGAGGGCGTACATGAGCGTGCAGAGCAGGCGGTCGTTGTTCGGATATTTGGTCAGTGCCGCACGGAGGGCGCGGATGGGTTCTTCGGTAATATTCCGGTCGATCATGGCGGAGGTTTCCGCAACAATGGCGTTCACCTCGCGGCGTTTTTCGGCTTCGTTCACGCCGAGCAGTTCGTCAACGGTGATTTCAAACAGTCCGGCGATCTGCGGAAGCAGGGCAATGTCGGGACAGGTCGCGCCGGTTTCCCAGCGGGAGACGGCCTGCGGCGAAATTTCGAGGTATCCGGCAAGCTGTTCCTGCGTGATGCCGCGCGACTTCCGGAGGTTTTTGATTCTGCGGTCAAATTCAATCATGGTGGATTTTCCTCGGGGAAAACTTTTTTGAAAAAAAGTTTTCCCCGAACCCCTTTCAAAAAACTTCAAACTGGATAAACAACAGAGTTTGTCGTTGATCTACGATTCTATTATAACGGAAAATCTGCCGGATGTACAGCAATCATTTCGACAGAGTTTCCCAACCAAAGCGGCAGTCCGCACGCTTCTTGACAATCCGGAACGGCTGTGCTACAATGGCTTCAATCACAAAATATTCCTAACGGAGGTTCGCATATGAACAAAGTTGTCCTCATTCTTCTCGACGGCATGCGCCCGGACGCCATTGACGGCATCCCGCTCGTGGAAGAACTCAAGAAAACGTCCAGCTACACGCTCAACGCTGAAACCGTCTATCCGTCCGTGACGCTCCCGTGCCATATGTCCCTGTTCCACAGCGTCGACCCGCAGCGCCACGGCATCACGACGAACACGTATATGCCGCAGGTACGCCCGATCCGCGGTCTGTGTGAAGTCCTGAAACAGGCAAAGAAGAAGAACGCCTTCTTCTACACGTGGGAGGAACTGCGTGACCTCGCCCGTCCGGATTCCATCGCGTTCGGCTGCTACTGCGCCGGCCACCACGAAACCTACGAAGCCGCCGACCTGCACGCCTGCGAAATCTTCTGCGACTACGTCCCGAAATACCAGCCGGACTTCTCGTTCCTCTACTTCGGTCTGACCGACATGGTCGGCCACAACAGCGGCTGGATGTCCGAACACTACATGGAAGCCATGAAGGAATCGTGGGAAAAGGTCGGAAAGGCCCTCACCGCGATCCCGGAAGACTGGACGGTCATCATCACCGCCGACCACGGCGGACACGACCGCAGCCACGGCTCCACCATGCCGGAAGACATGAAAATCCCCGTCTTCTTCCGCGGCCCCGCGTTTGAAGCAGGAAAGCTTCTCGAAAACGTCAACATCAAAGACATCGCCCCCACCATCACTACCCTCCTCGGCGTCGACCCCGACGAAGAATGGGAAGGAAAGTCTATTTTATAGGAATATAGTTCCGGGGGGGGG
>JBGVOJ010000713.1:0-14091 GCA_045126415.1 Eubacteriales bacterium
ACGGGACCGAGGGAGTGGGTAATGTAATAAGTACGGGAGACGAAGTTGCGCCAGTGCCTGGAAAAGTAGTTGTACGTGCGCTTGAAGCCGAGATCCATCGGGTCGCCGGGATGGTTATATTCACCTTCCGCATAGATGATCTTACCGAGGGTACCGCCCTTTGCGACACGCTGCATTTCACGGTTGAAGAGCATCTGCGGATAGTTTTCCGCGAGGAAGTAGACCACATCGGGGTATTTTTCCGAAGCACGGATCAGTTCCACACCTTCCGCCATTGTTCCGTTGCTGATGCACTCGGAGAACACGTGAATTCCCTTTTCCATGCAGCGGATCGCATACGGTGCGTGTTCATGGAAGTAGTTTGCAAGGATCATCGCATCCATATCATGTTCGATAAAGGAATCGAAATCACGGTACAGCGTGACGTCACCGCCGATCCGTTTTGCCGCATTCTGCAGACGTTCCTCGTGGAAGTCGCAGATGGCGGTGATCTCACAGCCGAGATTCTGGAAATTGCCCGCGAGGTCCGCGCCGCGTCCCGCGCCGAATACGCCAATCTTGTACTTTTTCATAGAAGTTCCTCCTGTAATTTTATTTTTCCGGCTCCGAAGCCGTCCGGATTTTCTGATAGTTTGATTATAACATACCGGAATACCCTTGTCAAGAAAAGTGCGCGGCACGGTTGACAAGCCGCAGAAAATTCACTATACTTAATATATAAATAGAATTTTACGGATGCGAGGTATCTTTCCATGACATTTCTGAAAAACGGCGGCGCGTACTGGCAGGCGCAGATCGACGCGGCGGCGTGTACCGAAAACCGGCAGGTCACCATCTCCGGCCATTGGGAGATCGAGCAGACCATCCTCATCCCCTCGGACTTCACGCTGTACCTTGACGACTGTCATCTGAAAATGGCGGAAGGCACCTTCTGCAATATGTTCCGCAACGCGGGATACGAAAAGCCCGGAGGAAACACTCCCGCCGGTGCCGACCGGGACATCCGTATTCTCGGACGCGGACGTGCGATCCTCGACGGCGGTATTTACAACGGTCTTCACGAGCGCAATTCCGGAAAGGACGGCAATCCCCATATTTCCGTCAACAACCTGATCCTGTTCGTCAACGTGGACGGTTTCGAAGTCTCCCATATCCATCTGCGAAACCAGCGGTGGTGGGCAATGAACTTCCTTTTCTGCTGTCACGGCTCCATCCGCCACATCAATTTCTGCTCCGAAGACGGCATTGCCGCCCGCGACGGTTCGCGCATCCCCGGAAAGACCCTCGCCAATATCGGCGAATATCCCGGTCACGAAGCGTACATCCGCAATTCGGACGGCATTGACCTGCGCACGGGATGCCACGACATCCGCATCGAGGACATCACCGGCTTCACACAGGACGACACCGTGGCACTCACCGGACTCCCCGGCAAACTGGAGGAAATGTATAAGGTCGAAGGACTGTCCACGGACATTCACAACGTCATTATCCGCAATGTCAACAGCGCGTCCTTCTGTACGAACATCCGTCTGCTGAATCAGGGCGGTATCCGGCTGTACAACATCCTCATCGACGGCATGATGGATGCGTCCGCAGGCTCTCCCCACATGAACCGCGGTATCTACGGTGTACGCGTCGGGGACAACCACATGTACGGTCCCCGTCACTCGACCCCCGATGAAACCTTCAATATCACCATCCGCAACGTCTATTCCCGTGCACGGGTATCCGCCGTACAGCTCGCCGGTTCCATCACGAACTGCGTTCTCGACAACATCAACCCCTTTGATGCCTGTCCGAAATCGCTGCTGAACGACGCAAAACTCTATCCCGCAGAAGGGGAACTGTAAAAAAACATCGAATTTTCAAGGAGAACCGTATGACATCCCGTGAACGTATGCTGGCCGCCTGCCGGTTCCGTGCCCCCGACAAGGTTCCGGTCGAATATTATTACGCCCCCGTCGGATTCTATGAGCATGGCGAAAAACTGAATGATCTTTATGCCGCGCATCCGGGCGATTTTCAGCCGTTCGTGCGGCAGCCGATCCCCGTCCTCGGCCCCGAATGCTTCGACGAAACCGGACGCTATCACGAAATCCGCACCGACGCGTGGGGAACTTCGTGGGAATACCGCATTTTCGGCATTGCGGGGATTGAATATTCCTATCCGCTCGACGACTGGGGAAAGCTCGCAGACTACCGCTTCCCCGTCCAGCCCGCATGGGTGACGGATCCCGCCGCCTTTGAACAGATGAAAAGCGCCGTCCGGAATCATCAGAAGCAGTATTTCTACCGCGGCGGAGGATTCAGCCTGTTCGAGCGGCTGATCGCGCTCCGTCCGTTCGAAGATATTCTCTGCGACCTGCTCACCGACGATCCGCATCTGATCGACCTGATGGATCGTCTGGCGGCGTATTACGAGCCGCAGATTGATGCGCTGCTCCGCATGGGCGTGGACGCCATCCATTTCGGGGACGATTTCGGCACACAGGAGAATCTGATTTTCTCCCTCGACCTGTTCCGTACCCATTTCAAGCCCCGCTACGAACGCCTGATGAAGCCGATCCGCGACGCCGGCGTGCTGATCGAGTTCCATTCCTGCGGAAAAATCGAAAAACTCTTCCCGGAATTCAGCGAACTGGGCGTAAATGCGATCTGGCCGCAGCTTCCCGCATACGACATGCAGCACCTCGCGGACACCCTGCGCGACCTGCAGATCGCCATCGCCATCCACACCGACCGCGCGAACACCATGACCTACGGTTCGCCGGACGATGTCCGCGCACTTGTACGGAAGGAATACGAAATTTTCCGTCCGGACCGCGGCGGCGCGTGGTTTTACATCGAACCGGACAACGGTATGCCGTTTGAAAATCTGCGTGCGCTGATTGAGCAGGTGTACGAATACCGCCATGCTGTTTGACGAATAGCGAAACGTGTTAGAATTGAATTTTGTCAAAAGAAAATACACAAAACATCCATGTAAGCATCCAAAGGAGAATCCCCATGAAAAAACGTCTGACCGCAGCGGCACTTCTGCTGTCCCTGCTTTTTTCCGCCTCTTCCTGCGCTTCCACCGAAGAAGCTCCCGCCGGCCCCGTCACGCTGACCGACCAGACCGGCCGCACCGTTACCCTCGATGAGCCCGCAGAAAAAATCGTCAGCTGCTACTACGTTTCCTCTTATGCCGTCATGGCACTCGGCCTGTCCGACCGCCTTGTCGGCATTGAAAACAAGGCGGACACCCGTCCGATCTACGCCCTCAGCGCACCGGAATTTCTCGAGCTCCCCGCCGTCGGCACAATGAAGGAATCGAACGTCGAGCTGATCGCGTCTCTGAATCCCGACCTCGTGATCATGCCCGAAAAACTGGCGGAATCCGCCGAAACCCTGACAGGGCTTGGCTTTGACGTGATCCTTGTCAACCCCGAAAATCACGAAGACCTTTGCGGGATGCTCTCCCTCATCGGTGATGCCTGCGGTGTTTCCGGCAAAGCGGACGAGCTGATCGCGTACTACGACACGCAGATGACCGCGCTTGATGCCCTCACCGCCGATGCCGAAGCACCCACCGTCTACATGGGCGGCAACTCCTCCTACCTCACCACCGCTCCGGCAGAGATGTATCAGAGCTCTCTCATCGATCTCGCGGGCGGCGTGAATGCCGGTGCGGCTCTGGAAGGCGACTACTGGACGGAAGTTTCCTACGAAACCATCCTTGCGTATAATCCCGACGTGATCGTCATTCCGTCCGGCGCGGACTACACGGCGGATGACATCGCGAACGACGCGCAGCTTTCCGCCCTCACGGCCGTGCAGAACGGTGCGGTCTACACCATGCCGTCCGGGCTGGAAGAATGGGACTCCCCCATTCCGTCCGGGATTCTCGGCGCGATGTGGCTGACCTCCGTTCTCCATCCCGACCTCTATTCCGCCGAAACCTTCACCGCCGACGCGGTATCCTTCTACGAAACCTTCTACGGCTTTACTCCCGACACCTCCCTTCTGCAGTGATGCGCGGACGGATCCTCTGTTTTTCCGTCGGTGCCCTCCTGCTCGTTCTGACGGTCACGTCCCTTGCGGTCGGCAGCTATCCGCTCGGATGGCCAGAATTTGCGGACAGTTTCCGCGAATTTTTCCTGCCACGTGATCTGCAGTCCGTACCGACGCGCGTTTTCTGGGGACTTCGCGTTCCCCGCACCGTAACGGCACTTCTGTCCGGCTGTGCGCTCGGTCTGTGCGGCGGGGTGTATCAGATGGTCTTCGGCAGTCCGCTTGCGTCCCCCGACCTGACCGGCATCGCCTCCGGTGCGTCGTTCGGCGCGGCTCTGGCGATCGTCGGCGGTATCGGCAGTTCGTTCGCGCGGATGGGCTGCGCCTTTCTCGGCGGGATGCTGTCACTCTTTCTCGTTCTCCTGCTGGTACGTTCTGCCGGAGGGGAACGCACAGGAACATACATTCTCTCGGGGATCGTCATTTCCGCCCTCTGTGACGCGGGACTGATGGTGCTGAAGACCCTCGCCGATCCCGAACGGCAGCTTGCGGCGATCGATTTCTGGACGATGGGCTCCCTGGCCGCCGTCTCGTCGGAAAAGGCGGTTCCGCTGACCGTACTGGCACTTCCGCCGGTGCTTCTGCTCCTGCTGTTCCGCCGCCCCGTGACCATGCTGTCGCTCGGGGAGGACGAATGCCGTGCGGCGGGGCTGTCTCCGGAACTCTGGCGCGGGATCCTTCTGACGCTGTCGACCCTCACGGTATCCGCATCCGTCTCCGTCACCGGCGTGATCGGCTTTGTCGGACTCATCGCTCCCCACATCGCCCGGTTCCTGTACCGCCGGAGAAGCGGCGCGTATCTCCCGCTGTGTGCGGCTGTCGGAAGTGCTATCCTGCTGGCAGCTGATCTTGCGGCACGTTCGCTGGGCGGCGGCGCGGAACTTCCCGTCAGCATTTTCACCGTTGCGGCGGGAGTTCCGGTACTGATCGTCCTGCTCTGCACGAAACGGGGGAAAACGTCATGAACATTCTCGAAATCGAACGCCTGTCTGCGGGTTACGGAAAACGCCGTGTCCTTGAAAATGTCACGTTTTCCCTGCGATCCGGGGAAATTGCCGCGGTTCTCGGGGCAAACGGCGGCGGTAAAACAACCCTTCTGCGCGCAATCCAGGGAAGTCTTCCCGTAACGGAGGGAACAATCCGCCTGAACGGCGAAGATCTTTCCGTCCGGAACGTCCGCCGGCGTGCCGCGCTGGTCACGACCATGCCGCAGGAACATCCGGCGATCCCCGGTCTGACCGGACTGGACCGGATCGAAACGGCGTTCTACCCCGCGCGCGGTCTGTTTGGCCGGATGACAGCGGCGGATCGTGAAAAGATCCGTACGTTTGCTGACACGTTCGGGATCGCGCACCTGCTTAACCGCGACCTCGCGGAAATGAGCGCGGGGGAGAGGCAGATGATCTCCCTGCTCCGTGCCGCCGTACAGGACACGTCCGTTCTGCTGCTCGACGAACCTTCGTCCGCCCTCGATTTCAACCACACCGGACGGTTGTTCTCCCTGCTCAAAGACCTCGCAGAACAGGGGAAAATGATCCTGATCGTCCTGCACGATCCGACCCTCGCCCTGCGGCACACGTCAAAGATCCTCCGCATGGGACACGGTACCGTGGAGGATGTGCTGAAAACGGACGGTGATCCCGCGCGGATGGAAAACTCCCTGCGGATCCTGTATCCGGCTCTCCGCGTGAACCGCGACCCGCTTTTCTGCTACAATGAAAACTGAATCTGTACAGTCTATCTCTCTATATATAATAAGGATAAAATTATGATGACGATTGACAAATACCTGCGTCCGGCCACACTGGAAGAAGCGTATGCGGCGGCACAGAAGAAAAACAGTGTCATCCTCGGCGGGATGCTGTGGCTCCGTCTCGGGAACCGCCGTATCGGCACCGCCATCGATCTGGCCGGACTCGTCCCGGATACCGTGGACACCACCGGCGGCATGATCCGCATCGGTGCGTACACCACCCTCCGCACGCTGGAAACCCACGCCGGACTGAACGGTCTTGCGGACAATGTCTTCCGCGACGCGGTGCGTTCCATTGTCGGAGTGCAGTTCCGCAATCTCGCGACGATCGGCGGAAGTATCTTCGGACGGTTCGGCTTCTCCGACGTGATGACGGTTTTCCTCGCGCTGGACGCCTCCGCAGAGCTGTACAAAACCGGCACCGTGACCCTTGAGGATTTCTGCGGAATGGGACGGGTGAACGATATCCTGACCCACGTGATTCTGCCGGACGAACCCGTCACGGCATCGTACGCGGCACAGCGGAACACGGCAACGGATTTTCCCGTCCTCAACACCTGTGCCGTCCTTCGCGGAAACCGTCTGACCGTCACGGTCGGCGCACGTCCGCTCGGTGCCGTCCCGTACCGCTATGCGCTCGACTCCGGTCTTTCCGCCGAAGCCGTCGCGGAAGAGATCGCCGGACGGACGGTTTTCGCCTCCAACACCCGTGCATCAGAGGAATACCGCCGTCACCTCTGCCGCGTTCTCGTCCGCCGGACCGTCGCGGATGTTCTCAAAAGATCCGCCGAAAAGACTGTCAAGGAGGAAAACTGATGGAAATCACCCTCACTCTCAACGGAAAAAAACGCACTGCGTCGGTGCAGCCTGACACCGTACTGCTGGATTTTCTGCGCGAAAACGGCTGTCTGAGCGTCAAGCGCGGCTGTGAAACCTCCGCCTGCGGACTCTGCACCGTGCTGATGGACGGAAAACCCGTGCTTTCCTGCTCCGTTCTCGCCGTACGCGCGGACGGGCATACAGTCACAACTCTCGAAGGTCTGCAGGACGAAGCGGCGGAATTCGTCGGCTTCATCGCCGATCAGGGCGCGGAACAGTGCGGTTTCTGCAACCCCGGCTACGTCATGAACACCATCGCGCTCCTCCGCGAAAATCCCGACCCGACCGACGATGAGATCCGCGCGTACCTCGCCGGAAACCTCTGCCGCTGTTCGGGTTACGAAGGACAGACCCGCGGCATCCGCGCCTACCTCAACGCAAAAAAGGAGGGACTGCTGTGAACCGTGAACTGAAATCCGTCGGCAAGGGTATCCGCAAAAAGGACGCCATGCAGCTCCTCCTCGGCAAACCCGCCTACGTGGACGACATCACCCCCGCAGACTGTCTGGTCGTGAAAGTCCTGCGCAGTCCTCACGCCCACGCTCTCATCCGTGAGATCAACACCGATGTCGCGAAGAAAGTCCCCGGCATCGCTGAAATTTTCACCTACAAAGACGTCCCGCAGAAACGCTTCACGATGGCGGGACAGACCTATCCCGAACCCTCCCCCTACGACCGGCTCATTCTCGATCAGCGCGTCCGTTTTGTCGGGGACGCGGTCGCCATCGTCGCCGGAGAGGACGAACGTTCCGTCGAAAAAGCGCTCCGTCTCATCAAGATACAGTATGACATTCTTCCCGCCGTGCTCGATTTCCATGAAGCACTCGACAACGATGTCCTTATTCATCCGGAGGAAAACTGGAAGGCACTCTGCGACGTCGGCGCGGACAACAAACGCAATCTCTGCGCACAGGGCGTGGAATCCGACGGCGACGCGGATGCAGTCTTCGCGGACTGCGATATCGTCTTTGAACGGACATTCCACACAAAGGCCTGCCATCAGGCAATGATGGAGACCTTCCGCACCTATACGGAAATTGACCCGTACGGTCGTCTGCACGTGGTCAGTTCCACGCAGATCGTGTTCCACGCACGCCGGATTCTGGCGCACGCGCTGGACATTCCGAAATCGAAAATTCACGTCGAAAAGCCCCGCATCGGCGGCGGATTCGGCGCAAAACAGACCCTTGTCGCGGAAATTTATCCTGCGTTCGTTACATGGAAGACCGGACGTGCCGCAAAAATGATCTACTCCCGCCGCGAATGCCAGATCGCGGGATCCCCGCGTCACGAAATGGAAGTGACCGTCAAACTCGGCGCAGACCGGGACGGTACCATCCGTGCGCTCGACGTCCATACCCTCTCGAACACCGGTGCGTTCGGCGAGCACGGCCCGACGACCGTCGGTCTGTCCGGACACAAATCGATCCCGCTGTACACCGGTGCGCTGGAAGCCTTCCGTTTTTCTTATGACGTGGTGTACACCAACGTGGAATCTGCCGGAGCCTACCGCGGCTATGGTGCGACGCAGGGCATTTTCGCGGTGGAATCCACCGTCAACGAGCTGGCGGAAACGCTCGGCATCGATCCCGTGGAGATCCGCATGAAGAACATGGTACGCGAAGGGCAGATCATGCCCGCGTACTACAACGAACCCGCATCCGCATGTGCGCTTGACCGCTGCATGCTCCGCTGTGCGGAATCGTTCGGATGGACGAAAAAATACCCCGTCCGCCGCATGGAAAACGGCAAGATCCGCGCGTCCGGCGTGGCCATGGCGATGCAGGGGTCGGGAATCTCCGGCGTGGACGTCGGCTCGGCGGCAGTCAGGCTGAACGACGACGGCTTCTACGTCCTCCGCATCGGTGCCGCTGACATGGGAACGGGCTGCGATACCATCCTCGCGCAGATGACCGCCGAGTGCATGGACTGCTCCGTGGACGACGTGACCGTGTTCGGCGCGGACTCCGACGCTTCCCCGTACGACTCCGGTTCGTATGCTTCCTCCACCACCTATGTCACCGGGCGCGCGGTCGAAAAAGCGTGTCTGGAACTCAAGGAAAAAATCTGCGCGGTCGCGGCGGAAATGCTCTGCTGTGCGTCGTCCGACCTCGTTTTCCACGGACGCAGCGTGGAAAAAGCGGACGGTTCCGCATCGGTATCGCTCGCGGACATTGCAACAAAATCAATGTGCGGGAACAATATCGCCCTCGAGGCAACCTGCTCCCACTCGTCTCCGACATCGCCCCCGCCGTTCATGGCCGGGATGGCGGAAA
Source organism: Eubacteriales bacterium (assembly GCA_045126415.1). Lineage (GTDB taxonomy): Bacteria > Bacillota > Clostridia > Oscillospirales > CAG-272 > UMGS1696. The sequence goes on from JBGVOJ010000713.1 coordinate 8,965, forward strand.
TCGAACTTGATCCCGAAACCGGCACAGTCGAAGTGCTGAACTACAAAGCGGTCGTCGACTGCGGTACGGCGATCAACCCGAACCTCGCACGCATCCAGACCGAGGGCGGTCTCGTGCAGGCAATCGGCATGACGCTGACCGAAAACATTCAGTACGATGAGCGCGGACGGCTGAGCGAAAACTCCTTCTTGCAATACAAGATCCCGACCCGTCTGGAAACCGGACGTCTCGACGTGGAATTTGCGTCCAGCTACGAACAGAGCGGCCCGTTCGGCGCAAAATCGATCGGGGAGATCGTCATCAATACGCCCGCCCCGGCGATTGCCCACGCACTCTACCGTGCGACAGGACACTGGTACCGCGAACTGCCCATTCTTCCGGAAAAAATCGCGCTCGATATCGCCCATGATGCAGAAAAAGGCGGCAGCCGATGATTCATATTCTCTATCTTGCCGCCGGACAATCCCGCCGCTACGGTTCGAACAAGCTGCTGGCGGACTACGGCGGAAAACCGCTGTACCGGCACGGTCTGGATGTCCTCCGCGAAGCTGTCTCCTCCCGGAACGACTGCACGCTGAACGTCGTGACCTGCTGGGAGGAGATCTCCTTCTCCGTGACGGCGGACGGCATCCGCTGCATCCCGTGTCCGGACAGCCATCTCGGAATATCATACACCATCCGCGCGGGAATTGCCGCCGTCCGCCCCCTGAACGCGGAGGATTATCTCCTGTTTGCGGTGGCGGATCAGCCGCACCTGACCTCCGGAACGGTCACGCGCCTTCTGGACACCGCGCATCTCCGACCCGTGACCGCCTGTCTCACATGCGGGGAACAGTCGGGAAATCCGGTTCTGTTTGCCGCCTCCCTTGCGGACGAACTGTGTACCCTCGAGGGAGACCGCGGCGGCAAATCCGTCATGCGCCGGCATCCCGAAAACCATATCGACGTCCCGTGCGACCCGCGGGAGCTGGAGGATGTGGATGTGAGAGAACCTCAGGGAGAAACTTTTTTGAAAAAAGTTTCTCCCTGAAACCCTCTTCAAAAACTTTCAGACGAAAAAGAAAGACAAAGTATCTGCAAATTTAAAGAAACAAAATTTCTGTAAGCCATACAGCCGATATATTTCTTCAAATTTGCACTTACTTTGTCTTATTTTATAGTATGAAGTTTTTTGGAAGGGGTTTGGGGAAACCTTTTTTCCAAAAAAGGTTTCCCCAAGAACCTCCATTATTCCATTATTTCAAAGCTGCCCCCGGGACGGTCATGTGGAAGGGTTCGAGGACTTCGTCGAGAGTTTCCTTGTCGAGGAGATTCTGTTCTTCGACGAGTTCACGGACAGTTTTTTCGCTCTTGAGTGCGGCTTTGGCGATGTCGGCAGCATTCTTGTAGCCGATATGAGGAGTCAGCGCGGTGACGGTGCTGACGCTGTGGTCGAGCAGGTACTGGCAGCGTTCCTTGTTCGCCGTGATGCCGGTGATGCAGTTGTCGATCAGGGTCTTGACCGCCTTGGTCAGCATCGTGATGGATTCGAACAGGCGGTAGAACGCCACGGGTTCGAACGCGTTCAGCTCGAGCTGTCCGGCTTCCGCACACATGGTGATCGTCACGTCGTTGCCGATGACGGCATACGCCACCTGCGAAACCACTTCGGGAATGACGGGGTTGACCTTGCCGGGCATGATGGAACTGCCGTTCTGCATGGCGGGGAGGTTGATCTCACCGAAGCCGGTGCGCGGGCCGGAGGACATCAGACGGAGGTCGTTGCTCATCTTGGACAGCGTGACGGCGCAGGCCTTGAGCATACCGGAAACCGCGACAACGCCGTCGAGGTTCTGCGTACCGTCGACGAGGTCGGTGGTGTTGGTAACGGCAATACCGGCGGCGTCGGAAACGTCGCGGGCGATGTCTTCAAGGTATTCGGCGGGAACATTGATCGCGGTACCGATGGCGGTCGCGCCCATGTTCAGCACGGAAATCTGGTCGCGGGCACGGCTGATGCGCTGGAGGTCACGGCGGACAGCGGAAGAATATGCGTGGAATTCCTGACCGAGACGGATCGGCACGGCATCCTGCAGCTGGGTACGTCCGACCTTCAGGACATCGTCGAATTCCTTTGCCTTTTCCAGCAGAGCGGCATCCAAACGGTGAAGCTGTTCGAGCAGCGGCGGAATCAGCGCAAGAGCGGCGAGCTTGCCGGAAGAAGGATAGATATCGTTCGTGGACTGGGACATGTTGACGTGGTCGTTGGGATGAACGATGGAGTAGTCCCCCTTCTGCCCGCCGAGGATTTCGATGGCACGGTTGGCGATGACTTCGTTGGCGTTCATATTGGCGGAAGTGCCGGCACCGCCCTGAATCGGATCGACGATAAACTGATCGTGGAGCTTGCCCTCCATGATTTCATCGCACGCCGCGATGATCGCGTCACAGATGGGACGTTCGAGGATGCCCGCACGGTTGTTTGCGTAGGCACTTGCTTTTTTGAGAGCAGCCAGCATATTGATCTGCATATCGTGCATACGGCGGCCGGTGATATGGAAATTCAGATAACCGCGGAGAGTTTGAACGCCGTAATAGGCGTCCGCAGGCACTTCCATGGTGCCGATGGAGTCGGATTCCAGACGAATGTTCGACATAGTTCTACTTCCTTCTCGATGTATTCGGGGAGACGTGAAAAAACGTCCTTCCGGAAAGTTTATGTGAAAACTATTATACGCCAATCTTCACGTCCTGTCAACAGACATGTGTAGTTTCCGTGGGGACTTGTATTCTGCCAAAGGATATGATACAATAAGAAAAACCGCGTTTTCGCGGATAATAAAACGTCAAAACACCCCAGAAAAGGAGAAAAACATGCCCATTTCCTTCAAAAAAGAAAACAGCTTATTCCAGCTGACCACAAAAAATACCCTCTACGCGTTCGACCTCGTAAAGGGCAAGCTGATCCACCGCTATTACGGCAAGAAAGCCGGTGCGGACGTCAAGACCTTCGCGGACAACCCCGGCGACGTCTGGTCCTTCGCACCGTACTCCACCGAAGGTGAAGTCTACTTCTCCCTCGACACGCAGCCCCTCGAATACTCGTACTTCGGCAGCGGTGACTTCCGCACCACCGCCCTCCGCATCCGAAACGGCGCGGGCAACTCCGTCACCGGCTTCGACTACGTTTCCCACAAGATCCGCAAAGGCCGCGTGGACATCCCGTCGATTCCCTGCGGACGTGCCGACGATCGCACCCAGACCCTCGACATCACCCTCCGCGACGCCGCGTCCGGCTGCGAACTCCACCTGTACTACACCGTTTTCTATGACTGCGACGTGATCTCCCGCTACGCTTCCATCACCAACAAGAGCGGCGGCGATGTCGTCATCGAAAAGTGGATGAGCCTTGCGCTTGACCTGCCCGGACACAACTACGACGTAATTTCTCTCGCCGGCGCGCACGCTTTCGAACGTATCTGGAACGAACGCACGCCCGTTTTCCGCGGCAATCTTTCCATGCACAGCCGCCGCGGCGCATCCAGCCATCAGATGAACCCCTTCATGGCCGTCTGTGACCGCAAAGCCGACGAAAATCACGGCGACGTTTACGGCTTCAACTTTGTCTACAGCGGCAGCTTCCTCAACGAAGTCGAAGGCGACCAGACCGGCAAAACCCGCGTACAGATGGGTCTCGGCGACGAAAACTTCAACTACCGTCTGAAGGACGGCGAAACCGTCTTTGCTCCCGAAGCGGTCATGACCTACTCCGCAAAGGGGCTGGGCGTGATGAGCCGCAACTTCCACCACTTCACCAACAATCACATCGTTCCCGCCAAGTCAAAGGAACGCCGTCCGGTTGTTCTCAACTCCTGGGAAGCGTTCTACTTCGACATCGACGAAAACATCATGGTCGACTTTGCCGCAGCCGCAGCGGAATGCGGCATGGACATGGTCATCATGGACGATGGCTGGTTCGGCGCACGTGTGAACGACAAGGCCGGACTCGGTGACTGGTACGTCAATAAAAATCGCTTCAAGGAAGGTCTCGCGCCGTACGTGGAACGTGTGAAGAACACCGGCGTGAAATTCGGTATCTGGGTCGAACCGGAAATGGTCAACCCCGACTCCGACCTCTTCCGCGCGCATCCCGACTGGTGCATCCGCTGTCCGGAACGTCCGATGTCCTACTCCCGTTCCCAGTACGTCCTCGACATGGCAAATCCCGCCGTCATCGAATACCTCAAGGGGATGTTTGAGGAAACCTTCCGCGGCGTGCCGATCGACTACTTCAAGTGGGATATGAACCGCCACATTTCCGAACCCGGCTCCATGTACCTCGCGGCGGAAGATCAGGGTTCCATGGAATACCGCTACATGCAGGGTGTATACTCCCTGTTCCGGTGGTTCATGGAAACCTATCCGGACGCGATGATCGAAAACTGCTCGGGCGGAGGCGGACGCTACGACCTCGCGATGATGGCCCTCTGCTCCCAGATCTGGACGAGCGACAACACCAACGCGCGTACCCGTACGCTGATCCAGTATTCCTCCATGCTGGCATATCCGGCATCCGTCATGAGCTGCCACGTCTCCAACCCGCGCGGCAATATGCACGAGCTTGACCTCAAGTACAAGGTTGCCGTAGGCGGTGTCCTCGGCTACGAATTCAACGTCCTCAACACTCCCGAAGAAGTCAAGGAAGAAATCCGCCGTCAGGTGAAGGAATACCGTACCTTCGACCGCGTCATCACCGACGGTGAATACTACCGCCTGTCCTCCCCGTACGAATCCGACGTTTCCGCATACTACTTCGAACTCGACGGTCAGATCCTCCTCAGCGCAATCCTGACAAACGGCAAGGCGGTCATCGGCAAAAAGAAAGCCTGCAAAAAGCTCGCCGTCCGCACCGCAGATGCAAAGGCAACCTACCGCGACACCCGTACCGGCATGGTCGTCACTGGCGAACAGCTCCGCAAGGGCATCGAAATCGGCGAATTCACCCCCGACGAATCCGGCTGGGACGCAAAGCTCTGGCATTTCGTGAAGGAATGAGTTTTTTCTCGGGAAAACCTTTTTGCAAAAAGGTTTTCCCGACTTGCTCCGCAAGTCGGAGCCGGACACTCTTTCCAAAAAACTTTATACTAT
>JBGVOJ010000714.1:0-7396 GCA_045126415.1 Eubacteriales bacterium
AATAACGATTCTATTTCTCCGATTCATGATTTGATCGGATATATTCAGTACCATAATCATGAAGTTATCAACAGTGAAATCCATTCGGTTTTCGATTACCTTTATAAGAATTATGCCAATTCCAGAGAAGCAATTCTCAAAAAGTACGGGCGAATTTCTGACGTGGAAAGCGAAAATCTGATGTACAGTGTTATCCGCGATGTGTTGGTGCAAAATGAATTTTCGCAATACGAAGTGGTCATTCATGTTCCGATTCGTATGATTCTGAATGATTTGCAAAAACTGAATACCCGCGAGCTTTCATTTGCAACGAACCACCTGACTCACGTTGACTTCTTGATTTTCTCAAAATTGACACATCAGCCGATCATAGTTGTGGAAGTGGACGGTTTTGCTTATCACAATACGGAAAAACAGCGCGAGCGTGATCAAGTAAAGGATACGATTCTTCAAAAATACGGTATACCGATTATTCGGTTCAGTACGATCGGAAGTTCAGAAAATGATAAATTGATATCGGCGCTCCGTGCCTTAAATCCTGATTGCGGCATAAAATTATAAACATTCTGTAAATTTCACAAATCACGACCGGTAAAAAACGTCTCTGAGTGAGGTAGTAAGTGAAAGGCAATCACACTGCTGCCTCGCTCGTTGACAACCGCATACAAACGGAACTCCGAAAAATCCCCCCCGCTCCCCCGAAAAACTTTCGCAATCCCACTGGACTTTCCCAAACCTTTGTGGTATAGTGTTGCGCTGACAAAGGAGGTGTCAACCATGCTACAACTTAAATTCAATCAAATCAAAGAGCGGTTCTGTTCCAACCCCCATCGGACACAGAGCCGCTCTCTCATTTTATTCGCGGAGGTGAATCCATGAGCATCCTCGAAGAACTCTGGTACGGCAACGTCAACCCCGGCGAGCTGAACATCAAAAAGCACAGCTCCTGCAAGGAACTGCTGGCGCTGATGATCCGGCATCAGGACGATCTGCTGTCCCGGCTGAACGACGAAGAAAAAGAAATCTTCGAAAAGTACGCCGATGCAGCCAGCGAGATGTACAGCCACACCAACCGCGAAGTATTCATCAGCGGCTTTACGCTGGGTGTAAAAATCATGGCAGAAGTATTCATGTCCGACGATGAAACCGGATGAATTTTTTCACAGCGATGATTGAATGCACAGGGACGAGGTTGCACAAGCCTCGTTCTTGACTTTGGATTCTCACAGTAGACGGGGTCACGAAACGTGACGGGGTCTCTTCACTAAAAAGGGGGGCGTGAAACACGCCTACCTTCTCTTGTACAATACACATTCAAAACTGCATACTGAAACCCAAAAGACGGAGTCCCGTACATCAAACGTGCGGCTCCGTCTTTTTGAATTCTCTGTAAACATTCGAAATTTTGTTGCTGGAATCCCGATAAAATTGTGGAATAAGAGGGTGAGGGAAAATGAATTAAAAAGAATTTCTGGCGGACAGGTTAAAAAGCCTCTCCGAGCTTACCGTATACAAATGAGAAAAGATTTCTTGTTCCGCAGAGAAACATCCACACTAACGAATTCAATTCATTACAAATTAACCGATCTATAAAAGTATGGCTCAAAACACTTGGAACCTCCCCTATACAAGTGAGAATAGGATTGCAGTGTCTGGAGAGATCACTCATAAAGCATTATCCGTTTGACATCAATTTTTCTGCAAAATTTCTCAAAACAATAATAAAAATCGCCTTCTCGTCGGCTACTACATGAAGAATAGTTCATCGTCGCCGAATACCATCCGGCTCAACAAAATAAAACATTTTGTGAATTTTTTAGGAAAGTGGTGATGTTTTTGCTCCTCCCACTGCCTATATTATGAAGACATCATTCGATAAATTTTTCTCAGGTGTTTCGTTTTCCGACAATTTTGTGTAGCAGTATAGTGAGGGAAAATTGCAAATAAGTTTTGCTTTTTTGATTTACGAGGTTAAAAACTCCGCCCCATCTTCCCCTATACAAGTGGGAAAGGAATTCATTCCTCACCGAAACTGCGGTAAACAAATCATAAATTTTCAAAAATCAGGTTGTAAAACCTCGCACAACTTACCGTATACAAGTGAAAGTATCCCTCAAAAATTCTCTCAAAAACTTTCTGAAAAATAGTTGTAAAAACACCTTTATCCTCCCCTATACAAGTGAGAAGCAGCTATCACAAAACTTTTTTAAAAAACTTTCCGAAAACCGTTTGTGAAAACGCAAAGATTCAGCCCTTATATAAATGAGGACTTCTTTTTCAATTCCAACCCGAACCGAGGTGACCGAACATGAATCACACCGCCTAATCCCCACCACCATCATCAAAGAGCAGGAGGACTATCATTTGAAAAAATCCACATACACAACCTACGACGAGCTGCCGCTGTTCCTGAACGCCGATCTGGTGGCGCAGGTACTGGGCATCTCCAGTTCATCCGCATACGAACTGATGCACGAAAAAGATTTCCCGTCCATGCGGATCGGAAACCGGCTGATCGTACCGAAAGAGAAATTCAAAACCTGGGTCGATGAAAAAATCGGAAAGTGAGGTTTGCTGATGAAAGATAAAATGACCATCGAATATACCGACAGTGATTTCAGCCAGGCAATCGAAGAACGGTTCTTCTCCGGAGACAGATTGGCTCAGTTTCCATTCATGAATGTTGTGAGACAAGCTCTGTGGCTTCTGTGGGATGCGGAGGAAATCAAATTCTTCGGATACCGATACGACAACCGATGGATACGCCGGAATCTGATGGAAAACCTCACGCCAGACATGCTCGATTTCGCTCTCCGCTGTGCAAGAATTGTTCACCCAAGAGCACTGGCACGCATGATCTTTTTCTTCCTCATTACCGGAGAGGAAATGGCAGCGCGCCATGCACGAGGTGAATTCACCAAACAGAACTTCACGGAATGCTATGAACGATTCAGAAACGAGTCCGAATTCAGATTCGGCGAACAGCGATATGAACGGAGGTACCCACATGCGATATAATACCACAAAGCGCGACCCTATCCAAAACAGCTTCATCATGCCCAACGAGATCTTCCGTCTCGGCTTATCCGAAGGTGCCATCGCTGTGTATGCCTACCTGCTGTACTGCGAAGACCGCGGCACCTACCAGTGTTACCCGAGCTACACCACAATCGCCGGTGCTATCGGCAAAAGCAAAAACAGCATCCGCAAATATGTCGCCGAACTGGTTACCAAGCGGCTGATCGAAACGGAGCATACGACAGTCATACTGAAAGACGGACGCAAACACAACGGCAGTTTGAAATATACGATCCTGCCGATCACCGAAGCAGTCAAATACCACGACGAGGTTCAGATGCGGAAGCTGAAAGTGGAACAGGCAAGGCGTGAAGCCGAAAAACGTCTTGCGGAATACGACCGTAAGCATCCAAAAACTGCATCGGTGTAAGCAAAGAAATAGCCGGATGGGGGAGAAATCCCGCTGTCCGACTGCGGAACTTACGTCCGCTGAAAGCAGGATAAAGAAGAAACTCAACGTGCCATCTGTAACTCCGATTCACACCGCCCGGCAACGCCGATCGGGGAGGATTTTGCGAGATTTCAGCAAGTTTCAGGCAGTTTTACCTGATGTCGTGCTGGGCTCGGAATGTGTCTCGGGGTTTGCAGATTGGCAGAAAAAGCACCTCAAACCCACGAAAACAGGTTAATTTGAGGCGAAATTTGACACTCAACGGAGGATACTGCATGAAAACACAAAAAATCGAAAATATGACAGCGAAGAGCATCCGTCTGACTCCGACCATGTGGAACGAGTGCGACAAGCGTGCGGAAGAACTGGGACTTCGCTCACGCAACGAGTTCATACGGGACGCCATCGATTTCTATATGGAATGGCTGGACAAGCCCAGTTCCCAGAAATTCTTGACCCCCGCACTGGAATCCGTCATTGGTGCGAAAATCCGTGACAGTGAAGACCGCATTGCCCGACTGCTGTTCAAGCTGGCAGTGGCACAGAATATGCAGGCGCACATTGTGGCGGACATCGCACAGCTTGATGAATCCCAAACGGAAAACTACCGTCTGCTTGCTCTGCGTGAGATGCGGGAAACCAATGGGCGCATGGCGATGGAAGAAATTCTGAACAACTATCAGCGGGATTGACGGAGGTGAATGATGGCAGGACTGATTCTGAAAGCACCGTTCTACTCACCGAAGTCACGCACGCCCAACGGTAAGTCCCGCAGTGGGTATATCAATTATGTGGCAACCCGCGAAGGCGTGGAAATTTTGCGAAGCGGCATGGCGGGATATGTCGGCGAACGCAAAGGCTCAAACGGACTGTTCACGGACGAAGGTGAGCCGATCGTTATGTCAAAGATCGCAGAAGAAATCGACAGCCATCCCGGGAATATGTGGGGGCTGATCCTGTCGCTGAAGCGGGAAGATGCCGAGCGATTGGGATACAACTCCGCAGAACAATGGATGAACCTGCTCCGCTCTCACCGGAATGATATCGCAAAAGAGATGCACATCGCGCCGGAGAATCTGCGATGGTACGCCGCTTACCACGACAAAGAAGAGCATCCTCACGCGCACATGCTGGTGTGGTCGTCGAATCCGAAGGAGCCATATCTGAACCGGGACGGGATTCACAACATCAAAAAAGTACTGGCAGGCGATATATTCCGGCAGGATCTGCTGGCGGTGTATCAGAAACAAACGGCATACCGGGACGATCTGCGGCGTGAGTACCGGGAACGGATGAAGAAAATCGGCGAGGAAAGCCGGGAGAAAAGTTTCGATTCACCGGAATTGGAGCGGCTGTTTCTGGAACTGGCCGCACGGCTGAATACACACAAAGGAAAGAAAGTTTACGGTTATCTTGATCGGAAAACGAAATCTATCGTCAACGAAATCGTGAAAAAACTGTCGCAGGACGAGCACATCTCCGAAATGTACGATCTCTGGTACAAGTCCCTCTGCGAGATTCACAAGACCTACACCGACCGGATGCCTGAGAAGATTCCGCTGTGGGAAAACGAGGAGTTCAAGCCGATCCGCAATGCAGTGGTACAGGCGGCGTCGGATTACGATCTGCCCATCGATGAGGATACGGTGGATTACGACGAGCCGACCGATGATACGGCAGACCGATATTACCAACGCGGGATGGATGCATTCGACAACGGAGATACCGACAGTGCGGAATACTATTTGCAGACTGCGGTCGAGATGGGAAACAGCAAGGCGGCACTTGCGCTGTACGATGCCTACCGTATGAACATTATAGAACCGCCGAACAGATCAGAGGAAAAACATTGTCTCTATCAAGCCGCAGACCTCGGCAGCGCCACAGCGGAGTATATTCTCGGCAGGGATTTGCTGAACAAAAATCCCGACAAAGCGAAAGCGTACCTGCAGTCATCAGCGGGCAAAGATAATGCGCAGAGTATGTATCTGCTCGGCAAACTTCTGCTGGATGAAGGAAAAACAGCCGAAGCCCTGCGGTATCTGGAAGCATCTGCCGAGATAGACTGGCGATGTCAGACACGGCTTGGTCTGCTGTATTACTACAAGTTGAACGACAGAGCACGAGGATTTCATCATCTGAAAGAAGCGGCGGATGGAGGATTTGAACCGGCAGTCAAGGCAGTGGAAGAAATCGAACAGGGACGGAACGCCTACCTCGCATCGTGTGTGGTGCAGGTTTTCTATAACGCATCCCGCATCATCGAAGAACGGACGGATCGTCAGCATGTCCACTATACCGGTGTGGATTCCAAACTCAAGCGGGAGATCGAACAGAAGAAGCGCGGCGTATCGATGCGGATGTAAATGATAAACTTCTGATAACTCTTCACCGATGTACTGGATAAACGGAAAAGAGTGTGATATTGTTGACTTGACAAAACGAAAGGAAGTGAATGTATGGCAAAACGCAGACCATCGGGCGACGGACTTGTCCGCAAACGTGAAGACGGACGATGGGAAGGTCGCATCGTCGTCGGACACAAGCGGGACGGCTCGCCGATCTTCAAATCCGTCTTCGGGAAAACACAGAAGGAAACGCTCGCCAAACTTCATCAGGCGATCGAACTGTACCGGGATGTGGATTTAACCGAAGACAGCCGCATGACGCTCGGCGAGTGGATGGACAAATGGCTGGACGAATATATGCTGTTTACTGTGCGGGAAAGTACGCTGGAAAGCTACCGGTCAATGGTGCGAAATTATGTGAAGCCGCATCTCGGGAACAAGCAGCTTGCCTTCCTGACCACGGCGGACGTACAGAAATTCTACAATAAAATCAAGCGGGAAGGGAGAAAGCGCACGCATCCGATCCACGGAAAACAACTGGCTGACAGTGCGGTTCGGCGCGTCCACATGATGCTTCACGAAGCCATGGAGGCGGCACTGCGGGAACGGCTGATCGCAAAAAATCCCACGAACGGCACGACAGTACCGAAGAACAACTACCTTGAGAAGCAGATTCTGGACGACCGGCAGCTTGAAATTTTCATGGAGACCATCAAAACTGAGCCGGACTGGTACGATTTCTTCTACACCGAGCTGATGACCGGAATGCGGCGCGGCGAAATCTGCGGACTGAAATGGTCGGACTTCGATACGGTCGGCGGTACTCTGAAAATCCGCCGGTCGGTGGGACAGAAGAAAGGCGGCGGTGTACAGATCGGCGAAACCAAGACGGACACCGGTGAGCGAACGATTGTCCTGCCGCCCAGCGTGACAGCTCTGCTGACCGAGCGGAAGCAAAACGCGCTGACTGAGTGGATCTTTCCGAACCTCTATAAGCCGGAGGAACCGATGAATCCCGCATCGGCGTACAACAAATTGAAATTGCTCCTGCGACGTGCGGAACTGCCAATGCTTCGATTTCACGATTTACGACACACATTCTCGACTCATGCACTGGCGAACGGCGTGGATGCGAAAACGCTGTCGGGCATTCTCGGACACACAAACGCGAGCTTCACGCTGGACACCTACACCCATGTCACCGGTGATATGCAGAAAAACGCATCGGTGATCGTGGGCAGCATGATAAAAGGACTACTGATAAAGGATGGTGATTGAATGCCAAAGGGAAGACGAAACAACGGTGAAGGTACGCTGAGACTGCGGAACGACGGACGCTGGGAAGGGCGTGTGGTCATCGGCTATGACGAAAACGGCAAAGCAAAAACAAAAAATGCCCTGGCGAAAACCAAGACGGAGTGTGCGAAAAAGCTGGAGAAGCTGAAAGAGGAATGCGGACGAACTACCGACCGGCTGAAACCGGAAATGCCCTTCGGCGACTGGCTCGACTACTGGTATCAGAATTATTCCCAACCCACTCTGAGGGAAACAACGCAGTCCACCTACGAGAACCGCATCT
>JBGVOJ010000715.1:0-5184 GCA_045126415.1 Eubacteriales bacterium
CGGAAACGATTGCCGCGGTGATGCCCATGTCGAAGGTCTGCAGGTTCCTCGGACAAGAGCTGCAGCATATATTTATAGAAATAAGTCCTCGGAATGACAACGTTAGGCTGATAATTACAGAAATCCATCGAACTCACGTTATTGTTATGTTCCGCTCAGCGGACGATTACAGGAGATATTTCGCTGAAAATACGATGAAAAAAAGGACAATATACACAAAAGGACAGGGAAATTACCGTCATGCCGTTCCGGATTTCCGGAAATCGTCTTTTCACGGACAAACAGCGAAAGTTGTCCGACATTCAAAAATTGGTCACAACAGAGTTACAATAGACAATATGTACAAAAATTCCCGTAAAATTTATACCTTTCAAAGCACTGGGAAATCCAGTTGTTCACAAATATATAATATCTTTTTGCCGCGATTTGTGATATAATATCACAGATAATTAACACTTGCGTCTTACTTTGACCTTGTGAAATACTCAACGGGAGGATGGCACTGTAACGATGTGCCGGTTTCGGTTTTGGAAAAAGTATTTGAATACTTAAAAAGAAGCCTGACAATCGCGTGGAAGAGCGTATTCTTTAACTTTAATCAGTACGTCTGCTTCTTCATCGCGATCATCATTGTCCAGGTCCTCTACGGTATGATGTCGATCTCGAACGATAATAACAATCGCGTCGAGTATCAGCATATCATGGAGGAATACAATTACCACATGGTTCTGAAAAACCTCAACCGCGACCAGATGCAGTATCTGGTTGAAGACGAGGGAACCGTCTTTAAAAGCGACGTAATCTTCCAGGTCACCGACGTGGATGAATACAAAAACTACTTTACCGGGGAAGACCGCTTCGACGTTTATCTGTTTTTCACCGGAGACATCGACTGGTGTCTCGAACGCTTTGAGTCGAGCTATCAGAAAGACCTCGCCAACCTCGGTTCCGAGGGCTCCAGTTTCTCCAAGGCATCCACTGCCCTTATGACCTTCGAGGACAACGAACGTGCCAACGCCGTTACTTTCGTGTTCATCACGCTCATCCTTCTCGTTGTCGCTATTTTCCTGCTGACCCAGCTCTACAACATCCGTATCAATCAGTATAAATTCCAGTACGGTATTTATCTGACCTTCGGTGCGGACTTCAAAATGCTGTTCAGCACTTCCTTCTGGGAACTGTTCATTATCTTTGTGGTGACCTTTATCCCCTCGATTCTCGTATCCACCCTCATTTCTTTCATTATTTACAGCACCTCCGGATACGGTTTCGTGTTCAACGGACTTTCCATCCTGAAGATTTTCCTCTTCACCCTTGTCGTTATCCTCGCGTCTGTATGGACTCCGATGAAGGTCATGTCCATCAAGGACCCGATGTCCCTCATCATCACCGAGGACAACTCCAACCTCGTTACTTCTCCGCGCCGCTCCTTCAACATCTTTGCGGAAAAGTTCCCGACCAAGTACGAGTTCTACTCCCTCTGGCGTTTCCGTAAGTACAATATTCAGGTGCTTACTTCCGCAATCGTATTCTGCGCGCTCTTCATCATGGGTCTCTACATGGCCGATATCTACACGACCGACCTGGAATACCCCCGTCCGCAGTTTAATGTTGACCTGACGCAGTCCGGTTTCGAATACGACGAAATCATGAGCCGCGAACTCTACGAACTCTCCGGTGTCCGCGCCGTTGAAATCAACGACAACGTCACCGAAGCACGCCACATCGCGTCCCATATGCTCGTCAACAAGAAGGATGTTCTTCCTTTCAAGAACCTTGTAACCTATGACCCCGCAAACTACGAAGGCTTCACGATGGCAGAAGCCGGACAGTATTACCGTGTTTCCAACGATGTCCTCTATACCGCGATGACCGAGGAACAGCTCCGTGTCCTCGAAGACTATGACTACGAAGGCGACCTGAACAGCCTCGTTACCCAGCCGGGTACCGTCATCGTCGGTGACTCCATCTCCAACGTACGTACTTACAAGTTCGAAGTCGGCGACAAGATTTACGTCAGCCGCAAGACCGGTCAGATCAAGAGCGTTGACTCCAACATCACCGGCCGTGCGCTCATCAAGGAGCAGCTCCGCTTCTTCAAGTTCGAATACATGGAATTCACCGTCGGCGCGGTCATTTATGACGTTCCGTCCGGCTCCACGCCGATTTACATGACCCTCGACGACTACAAGGCAATCACCGGCAAGACCCCGAAGGCAACTTCCTTCAACGTCTATGTCAACCGCGAAATTACCACCGACGAAGTCAAGACCCTGTACGATGAAATCCGCGAATGGGGCCGTGTATACGGTGACGTCAAGGTTGTGAACAGCGACATCACTCTTCTCAATGCCGTTGCTCGTGACAAGCACTACAACGAACTCTACATCTGCATTTCCATTCTCATCCTCTGCATCTCCCCGCTGATCTGGTTCTTCTCCCAGAGTCTCTACTACTCCAAGCGAGAAAAGGAATTCAACATTCTCCAGTCCATCGGTGCGGTCGCAAAGGAAATCAAGCAGATTTACCTGCAGGGCGGTCTTTGCATGGCGGTCATGTCGCTCTTTGTATCGATCATCCTCAGCTATGCGGGCAGCTACATTCTGTTCTACGTCTACAACGTCATGATGCCGTATTTCACGGGCGAAAACGTACGCTACGTCTTCTACATGCCGTGGTACGCGATCCTCATCAGCATCGTTATGTCCGTATTCTGCGGCTTCTTCTCCACCTATCTCCCGTTCCGCAGCTACTACAAGAACCGCTATTCCCTCCAGAACGGCGGTGCCGGCGAATTCGGCGGCGAGGAATGAACCTGCGGGTGAGATATCCCGGGCATTCCGGAAGCTGCGCAGGTTCCGATCAAGCCTGTTTATGCTTTGGTTGAAATTGTTTGTGAGCCGACGGCTTGATCCGTCAGCCGACAAAATGGGCAGGGAAGGATACCAAATCGGAATTTGCTCACGCAAGTAAAAATTTGCACTTACTAACTTTTTATCATTCTTTGAAAAGGTTTTGGAAAGGGTTCGGGAAACCGGGAGGTTCACGGAGTGAAACTCCATTCCTTAAAAAGGTTTTCCCGATTCTCCTTATTTGAGAAAGGATTAAATTATGGCAGATACGATTGAATATATGCTGCAAACGGAAAGCGTTATCAAGCAGTACAAGCAGTATGATGCGGTTATCACTGCGGTCAACCGCGTCAGCATCAAGGTTGAACCGGGTGAATTCGTAGCGATCATCGGTACGTCCGGTTCCGGTAAGTCCACGTTCCTGCACATCTGTGCGGGTCTCGACTCCTGTGACGCGGGACGCGTTCTCATCCGCGGTCAGGACATCACCAAGATGAGCGCCGACGAACTCAGCCGTTTCCGCGGTCTGAACATGGGCTTCATCTTCCAGAGACACAACCTTATCCCGCAGTTTACGGCACTTGAAAACATCCTCATCCCGACGATGATGTGCAACAAGTCCGACCTCTCCTATCAGGAAACTCTCCGTCGTCTTGTTGAAACCCTTCAGCTCACCGAACGTCTCAACCACCTGCCGTCCGAACTTTCCGGCGGTCAGCAGCAGAGAGTTGCGATCGCGCGTGCGCTGATCAACATGCCCGACATCGTCTTCGCGGACGAACCGACTGGTAACCTCGACCGTAACAACGCGGACGAAGTTCTCAAGCTCCTGCTGAAGACCCGTGAAGAAATGGGTCAGACCCTCATCATGGTCACCCACGACCTTTCCATCGCGGACCACGCAGACCGTATCTTCCGCATGGACAACGGTATTCTGTCTCTCGAACGCGACTACATCGGCGGCAAGAAGAAGACCACTCCGTATTAATGCAATATGTATGGGAGATACCTGCGGGTATCTCCTTTTGCTTTCCGACTTTTTGAACGGACAGGAGAATATTTATGATTTATCAGAAACAGCTTGAAGTTCGTTATACGACCGACATTCTTGTCGTCGGCGGAGGTGCGGCAGGGGTTGCAGCAGCCGTTGCCGCCGCGCGGATGGGCAAAAAAGTCCTCCTCGTGGAAGCGCAGGGATGCTTCGGGGGTGTCGGTACCTCCGGTATGGTACCCTCGTTTGCGGCTTTCTATGATGGTGCCAATCTCCTTGCCGACGGCATCGGCGCGGAAATCCGCAGTCATGTATCGCGGCATATCCCGATCACGCAGGCATGGACGCCCATTCAGGCGGAGGAACTGAAACGCGAATACGACCGTATTGTCACCGAAGCCGGGGTGGATTTCCTCTTTTTCACCACCGTCGCGGACGTTGTCGCAGCGAACGGTCATGTCGAATATGCCGTTCTGACTTCCCGTACCGGGCTGTACGCCGTCAAAGCGGATGTCTATATCGACTGCACCGGTGACGGCGAATTCACTGCCATGGCGGGCGGGAAGTTCTCCTGCGGCGACGAACACGGGGACACCATGCCTCCGACTGTCTGCTCCCTCTGGACGGGCGTGAACGCGGAGGATTATTATCGGACCAACATTCCCGCACGTCTGGAAGAAGCCATCGAAGACGGCGTAGTCACGTACGAAGACCGCCATCTCACCGGTCTGTCGATCCGCGAGGACGGTCTCGGTGGCGGCAATATCGGTCATATTTTCGGTACCGATCCGCTCGATCAGCGTTCTGTCTCTGAGGCAATGGTATGGGGAAGGCGTTCCATGCTGGAATATCAGAATTTCTACCGGAATTATGTCGGCGGATGCCGGGATATCCGTCTCGTCTCCACAGCGGGAATGCTCGGTGTGCGCGAATCCCGCCGGATCACGTGCGACTACACGCTGTCCGTACAGGATTTTATCGATCGTGCAGATTTTGATGATGAAATCGGACGTTACTGCTATGCGGTCGACATCCACGTCATGAACACCAGCAAGGCGGAAATGATCCGTTTTGAGAAGGAATACAAGCAGAACCTCCGCTACGGTAAGGGAGAATCCTACGGTATCCCGTACCGTTCGCTGATTCCCGTTTCGTTTGACAATGTACTCACTGCCGGACGCTGCATGGGTACCGACCGCCAGATGGAGGCGTCCATCCGCGTCATGCCGGGATGCTACATCACCGGACAGGCGGCGGGAACGGCGGCAGCTCTCGCGGTCGACAACCGGGGTGAAGTGCGTCGCGTGTCTCCGCTGGTCCTGCAGTTTGCTCTGGTGAAAT
>JBGVOJ010000716.1:0-8831 GCA_045126415.1 Eubacteriales bacterium
GTAGATGATGTCCATCAGCGCCTGCTGTCCGGCTTCGTCCGGGACCGCCCATTCCATCCCGTTTGCCTCCAGTTCCCGCTGATACGTGTGGGTAGAGACGGTGCCTGCGGTCGCGAGGATGACGGGTTTCAGGAATCCGCAGCGCTTCAGGTGCAGTACCGTCTCGGTGATGATGCTCGGCATTGGGACATTCACGGAATCGCGCACTGCGTCAATGAAATAATGCGCGGTGTTGCAGGGAATCACAATCGCCGTCGCGCCGTACCGTTCGAGCGAACGTGCATCGTCGATCATAGCGGGAAGGGGATTCTTGTCACTTCTGCCGACGATGTAATCGGTACGGTCGGGGGTCGTCGCACGGCTCGAGAGGATGATGTCGATGTGATCCTGGTCACAGGAGGCGAGAGTATGCTCGGTAATCAGCTCGTAGAAATACGCGCTTGCCATCGGTCCGAGACCTCCGAGGATGCCGAGAAGCTGACGTTTTTCAATTGTGCTCATAAATCAACCCTTTTTGACGCAGTAGATCTTGTATTTTTTCTTCTGACGGCGGAGCTGTTCAAGTACACAGATGAACCGGAGAGGATTGAGCACGAAGTCGGGCTTGTACCATACGGAGGAGCTTTCGTTTCCTTCGCGGTCGAGCTTTTTCGCCGTTTCGACGAGCTGACGGTCGTCGGTGTAGGCGTATACGGTGCTGCGCGGGATATGGTGCCAGAAGACGCTTTTGTTACAGCGGATGCAGTCGTCGCCATCGGATTCGTAAACTTCCGCCGCGAGCTTCGCGAGGTTGATTCCGGCAGCGGTGACGTAGTAGTTGCTGCGGCCGTGACGGAGGTTGACTTCGAAGACGCGGTAATCGTCCTTCGTACCTTCGCGCAGCTTGATGTCGAAGTTGGAGTAGCCGGTGTAGCCCATGTCCTCAAGCATATCCTTGAGTTTTTCGGAAAGCGGGAAGGAGGAAACCGGTTCGGTGACGATGGCGGCATGGTTGCCGAGTCCCTTCGGCGTGTGTTCCTCGAGCATCGTGTGACCGAGACACATCGCGCGCACCTTGCCGTTTTTGTCGGAGAATGCGGTGAATACACGCATCTGGGAGTCGCCGCCGTCGATGAATTCCTGCAGGATCATCTTGTCGGGGTAACCCGCGCCGTAGATTTCGTTTATGATCTTTTCCGCTTCTTCGGGAGAATCGGCGGTGTAGACCTTCTTCATGCCGTCAAAGGGGAACTTCCAGTAGTCCGCAGAGGAAGACGGCTTGACGATGATCGGGTACTTGAAGCCGAGTTTTTCCGCCGTCAGTTCGGACGCGGAGGTCTTTCCCTTCAGAACGACGGTATCCGGATAGGGGATGCCGAACTTGTCGCAGGTTTCGTAGAATTCTGCCTTCTTTGCGACGGTTTCAAGAACGCCGACGGACGGATAGGGGCAGAGATAATCGGAGAGTTCTTCCTTGTTGCGGATGATCATCGCGACGTATTCGTCGGTGCATCCGAAGAGGATGAGCTTTTCGCCGAGGTGCGCGTCCGCGAACCGGTGGAGCGTGTCGAGCATGACGGGTTCCTCGTCGATCTTCGGAACGCAGGTGAAGCGGATGATCTTCGAATATTTGGTAGCGGAAACGGCGTAGCGGCCGAACGCGTAGGATTTAACACCGTACTGTTCGTGGAACGCACGGGCGATGTTGTAGCAGTTCAGGTCCGCACCGAGCAGTACGGGGGTGATTGTCTTGTCCATGATGTACCTCACTTTGCGCGGCGCATTGCGTCGCCTTCGATAAACTCTTTATGCCATGTCAGGAAGGTGAATACCGTCCAGATTCTGCGCTGGTTGTTCGACGCGCCGGATTTGTGGTCGTCGAGCAGCTTGACGAGCGCGTCGGTGTCGAAATATTCCGCCGCCGCTTCGGAGGTGAAGTATTCCTTTACAATATTATAATACTTGTCCTCGCGGAGCCACTGGCGGATCGGCACCGGGAAGCCCTTCTTCGGACGGTGTGCCCATTCGTCGGGCAGGGTCTTGTTTGCCGCCGTACGGAGAACCGCCTTGGTGTCATTGCCGTCGATCTTGTACTTGTGGGGAAGTTCCTGTGCTTCGCGCATGACTTCCTTGTCGAGATAGGGAACGCGCAGTTCGAGCGAATGCGCCATGCTCATTTTGTCCGCCTTCAGCAGGATGTCGCCGGGCAGCCACAGATTCATGTCGAGGTACTGCTTCTTTTCGAGTTCCGGCAGATGCTTGACCTTGTCGTAAACCGGACGGGTGATGTCCTTTACGGACGGCCCTTTTTTATATTTATCCTTAAGGATGGCAACCGCTTCGTCTTCGGGGAACACGAGTGCCTGACCGATGAAGTGGTCTTCCGGTACGCCGCTGTTCTTGATAATGAAGTCGTGTCCCTTGAAATAGGGCAGACGCTTTGCGATTCCTGCGGCGCCTCTGCGGAGGAAACCGGGGATTTTGCGGTATTTTGCCGAAAGTCCGCGGACGTCGTATTCTTCGTAGCCCGCGTAGATTTCGTCCGCGCCTTCGCCGGAGAGAACAACGGTGACGTGTTCCGCCGCCAGCTTGGAGAGGAAGTACAGCGGCACGGAGGACGGATTCGACTGCGGTTCGTCCATGTGGTACTGGATGGTTGGGAAGGCGTCGAAGCATTCGTCGGCGGTGATGTGGCGGAGGTAGTTCTGTATGCCGAGACGCTTGGAGAGTTCCGCCGCTTCGCTGGTTTCGTCGAACTTTTCGTAATTGAAGCCGACGGAGAAGGTATCGTTCGGCATAAGTACAGCGGTGATGTAGGAGGAGTCGACGCCGCCGGAGAGGAACGCGCCGACCTTTACGTCGCTGATGCGGTGCGCGGCAACGGATTCATGCACGCGTGCGTCGATTTTTTCGGCACATTCCGCGTAAGAAAGGTCGGTCTTCTTCGAGAAGTCGACATCCCAGTAACGGGTTCGGGAGAGCGTGCCGTTTTTGTAAGTGAAATAATGCGCCGGCGGGAGCTTGAACGTTCCCTTGAAGAAGGTTTCCTCCATGGAGGAATACTGGAACGTCAGATAGGGACGGAGCGCGTTTTCGTTGACGGCGGGATGGAAATCGGGATGTTCGAGGAAGCTCTTGATTTCCGAGCCGAACAGGAGCGCACCCTTTTCCGTCTTATAGTAGTAGAACGGCTTGATGCCGAAGGGGTCGCGGGCACCGTAGAGGGTACCGGACTTCGTGTCGTAAATGACGAACGCGAACATACCGCGCAGCTTTTCCGCGAGCTTTTCGCCCCACTGTTCGTAGCCGTGAACAAGGACTTCGGTGTCGCAGCGTGTCTTGAAGACGTGACCTGCGGCAATGAGCTGTTCGCGCAGATCCATAAAGTTGTAGATTTCGCCGTTGAAGGTGATGACGACGGAGCCGTCCTCGTTGTACATGGGCTGGGAACCGTCCGCGAGGTCGATGATGGAAAGACGGCGGAAACCGAGGGTGACGGCGTCCGCATCCGTTTCGCCGCTCATGTGAAAGCCGCCGGAGTCGGGACCGCGGTGGACGATGCGTTCCGCCATACGGCGGATGACGTCCTCGCGGCGGTCAACGATTCCGGTAAATCCGATAAAACCGCACATATATTTTAAAACCTTTCGATAACGATAAATTCAGGTGGTGATTTTCATACATCTTTTATTATACCACAAATTGTATGACAAATAAATAGCGCAAAACAGAAATTTTTCATGACCTTGCAGAATTTTCCGTGTGCGAGTGGTACATTCCGCACAACGGAAGATTAAAATGGGATTAGAATTCCATTACAATCTGAAAAAAACGCCCGCCGGCGGAAAATTTTATGATATAATGAAGCCATCCCAAGATCATGGAGGTAATTCAATTGAGAATACTCGGCAATATTTTATGGTTCATCCTCGGCGGTTTTCTCAGCGCGCTGTCGTGGTTTGTGTACGGTCTGCTGTGGTGCGTGACGATCATCGGTATTCCGGTCGGGGTACAGTGCTTCAAATTCGCAAAATTGTCGTGCAGTCCGTTCGGAAAGCACGTCCGCTGGAGCGACGGCGCAGTCTCGCTGATCGTGAACGTCCTGTGGATTATCCTCTCCGGCGTACCGCTGGCGATCGAGCATCTGACCTTCGGTCTGCTCCTGTGTGTGACGATTATCGGCATCCCCTTCGGCAAACAGCATTTCAAGCTGGCGAAACTTGCGCTGATGCCGTTCGGCGCGGAGGTTGTAAAGTAAAAAAATCCGAAAAATTCCATAAATTACGCCAACACTTTCGTTTTTCACGGTACTCTTATAACAGAAAGCTGCAAAAACAAATTCGAAAGGATGCCCATCATGCTTGACGACGCAATGATCCGCCGCTATGCCGAAAAAATCTACGGCTTCGCATATTCCAAAACCGGAAATTCCGCCGATGCCGCCGATCTTTCACAGGAGATCCTGCTGAATCTGTGCACCGCTGATTTTGAAGGCGTGGAGAACATGGACGCGTTCATTCACACCGTCTGCCGGTATACGTGGTCGAAATTTCTGCGGAGGAACAAGCCGGCGTGGGACGCGGTGACGGTGTCGGGGGAGTTGTCGGATTACGTGGATTTCACGGATCACAAAACGCCGGAAGACCGTGTGGTCGAGCGGGAGACGTACGACCGTCTGCGGCGGGAGGTCATGTACCTCTCGGGTATACGGCGGGAGATTATCGTTCTGCATTACTATGACCGGCTGAACGCGACGGAAATCGGGGAACGGCTCGGACTGGCTTCGTCGACGGTACGGTGGCACCTTTCGAAAATCCGCAGCGACTTAAAGGAGAGAATCACTATGACAGACGAAATCTACCGCCCGAAAAAACTGAACGTAGGCCATCACGGCTGGTGGAGCAGCAGAGTGTATGCCGCGCTGGAAACCGACCTTCTGATGCAGAACATCGTTTACATCTGCCGGAAAACGCCGCTGTCCGTGGAGGACATTTCGCGTACCCTCGGCGTGGCGGCGGTGTATCTCGAGGATAAACTCGCCGACCTGTGCTCGATGGACTATATGGTGGAGAAAAACGGAAAGTACCGGACGAATTTCTTTATCCGTGACGCGGAATACATTGCTGCACGGCTGAAATATTCCATGGAGCACGTCCCGTACATCGCGGAAGAGTATTACCGCGCCGTGAAAGCGGTTCTGCCGGACATCCGGAATATCGGCTTTGTCGGCTGTGAGCTTCCGGAAAATGAACTTCTGTGGGATATTCTGGCGTATTTCCTCATGCGCGAAGTCGGACGAAACGATGACCGCATGATCGCCGAACTGGGACTGGAACACGACGCACCGATGCGTCCGGATGGGACAAAGCACTGGGTCTCTGCTGCAGTTTCCCATGAGGAGGTCGAGGAATATCTCGATGATGCGGAACTGAATTTCTTTTATGCGAACAGCTGCGGTTACAGCCTCAAGAGTTCGAGCAATCACAGCGGAACGGTGCGGTCGTACCAGTTTGACCTGTCCATGTTCGGCAGCTACGACGACATTGCGCGCCCGTTCTTCGATTCCAACGCCGTAACTGCGCTCTGTAAAGCCGCCGATCTGGAACGGCGCGGTGTTCCGGCGGACGGCATCGACCGGGAGTTTTTCGCAGGTCTCGCTGGGAGTGGATACATCAGCATCACGGACGGGTACATTCACATGAATCTGCCGTATTTCACCGCAGAAGAACGCGCAAAGCTTGACGGAATCCTCGAACGTGCGGCGGAAACGACGGACAGGGAAGGCATTTACGCGAAATTTGTCGGATGCGCGAACTATATCGACAAATACATCCCCGATTACATCAGCGCGAACGAGAGGGCACACTACCGGACGTCGTTCAGCCCGTATCAGGCGATCCTGTGGCATCTCCTGCAGACCGGACGGCTGACCAAGCCGGAAAACCTCGGCGCGGTCTGTACGATTTTATATGAATGGAAATAAATGAGGAAAGGACGGAATCATCTCCGTCCTTTTTCCCATTCCTCTTTCAGCATACCGTACTTATACTCGTCGTGCCATTCCCCGTGACACAGCCGCGCTTTCCGGAATTCCGCTTCGCGCCGCATCCCGATTTTTTCCATCACGCGGTACGAGCCGTAGTTTTCACCGTCGCACGTCGCATAAACCCGGTGAACGCCCAGCACGCCGAACGCATAGTCCACCATCGCCTGCGCAGCTTCCGGTGTGTACCCCTGTTTCCAATAATCGCGGTGCAGAATCCAGCCGAGGTTCGCCTGACGTTCCTCATCTTCGAGAGACAGTCCGCATCCGCCGATGACTTCGCCTGTTTCCTTCCGTACCATGACGAAATCATAGTCCGTAATCTTCTCACACGACCACGCCTTCTCGCAGTTCACGAGATATTCGCGGGTCGTTTTTTCGTCGTTCGTCCCCCACGCCATGTACCGCGTGTTCTCCGGACTGCCCGCGTATGCGTGAACGGCTTCAAAGTCCCCGATGCACGCCGGACGGAGCGTCAGACGGGGTGTGTCGAGGGTGAGCTTCTGCGTTTTTACGGGTTTCTGCATTTCCTCCCATTCCGGACGGAGCAGGGAATAGACTTCGATGTTCGTATGTTCGCCGCTTTGTGATATGATCTCACCCCGATGACAGCCCTCCCATGTACATCCGCATTTGCGCGCAACCTTGCCTGAAGCGGGATTCTGGGTCATATGGCGGATGACGAGACGGTGCGCGCCGACCTCGCGGAAGAGAAAGTCGCGGATCGCGGAAACGGCTTCGGTCATATACCCGCGGTTCCAGTGGTCGGCGGACATGCAGTAGCCGAGTTCCACGGATTCGTGCTTGTTCGATTTGCCGACAACTTCGATGTTGCCGATGGCGTGTCCGTCGAGGGTCATTGCCCAGTTGTAGTAGTCGATATCGCCATAGCGGGATGTCCACAGTTCGAGCAGGTTCGCGGTCTCGTCCAAAGAGGCGTGCGGCTTCCACGAAACATATTTTGCAACACGCGGGTCGGACGCCCAGTTTTCGTACATATCGGGCGCGTCTTCGATGATGAACGGGCGCAGAAGCAGGCGCGGCGTTGCGATGGTTTTGGTTCCTTTGTGGTTTAACATGATTTTCTCCTTTTTTAATTATCGTTTGATCCAGTATCGTTGAATGACGGTTCCGTCTTCGGTCGTGACTTCGTTTTCAAGAATGCCGCCGTTTTTTACGATCGTCCGTGCGGAGGCGATGTTGTCCCGGTTGCAGCACATCAGGACATCGCGGATGCCGAGGCGGTCACATTCCTCGAGAGCCAGCGCAACCATTTTTGTGCCGTAACCCTTTCCGCGTTCGCTCGGTCGGATGCCGTCGCCGATGTGACCGCCGGAAAAGAGCAGGCGTTCGTTCAGAAAATGCCGGATATTGACCGCTCCCACGAAAATGTTCCGGTCGGTATCAAGGCAGAAGAAGGTGGAGTCGGGGACGTGTGAGCCGTCGTCGGCTTTGATTTCCAGACTGTCCAGATAGGCGGGAAAGTCACGGTAATCGGATTTGCGGATCGCCCACGGGATGATTTTTTCGTCTGCCGCCGTCCATTCGTCCATCATTTCGTTCAGCTGGGGACGACAGGCTTCGGTGAGTCTGACAAGTTTCAGCATAGGGAGGTCTCCTTTGATTCTTCGAAAGTAAAGTATTCCATGATCTTCCGCGCCGCTTCTTCCGGCGGAAGATCTGTATTGTCCAGTTTCATGTAGTTTTCAAACGGCAGTTTTTCGCCGTCGTAAGAATTCAGCCGATATTTTTCACTCGTCCGCCGCATTTCCGCTTCACTCCATTCGAGATTCCGCTTGGATTCCTTGTGAAGCAGGCGGTTTTCGCTTTTGTTGCGGATAAGGCGTACGTCAAAGTCCGCACATAGTTCGACAATATAACACTCTGCGCCGTTCGACTTGAATAATTCGATGATCCCTTGCAGATATTCAAGCTCGCTTTGCAGGTCGAACGCACACATGTACGTAAAGATCAGTCCGGGAAAATCTCCTTTGGCGAACAGTTCAAAAACGGTCTGTCGGATGGTTCCGTTCAGGATGCCCCATTCCTTTTCCGAATGGTCGAAGAGTTTCCGCGCCAATTCGATGGACATATGGTTGTGGAACAGCCGCAGTCCTGTGAGTTTAGAAAGTTCCTGGCCGACCGTCATTTTTCCGACAGCGTGCGGTCCTAAAAGAATGACAAGTTTTTTTGACATACTTAATTTTCCTCCGTTTCTTTCAATAACAGTTCCATCCGCTGAATCACCGGTTTCATCCCCATTGCTTCGTAAAAAGCAACGGCATCTTCATTGAAGCAGAACACGTTCAGCTCGATGTTGCAGCACCCCGCCTCCCGTGCCTGCGTGATACATCGTTCGAATAAAGCAGACGCGATGCCGTGACGACGGTACCGCTCAGCCACGCAGATGTCGTCGATGTAGAACGTGTCAAAATCCACGTACGTCGGGTGATTCCGCACGTGCTTGATGACGGCGAAGACGTACCCCGCAATGTCTCCGTCAACCTCTGCAATGAAAATCCGGTGGTCGGGATGGGTCAGCTTCGCGAAGAAATCCCCCTCACTGTAGTACCGCGCTTCCGTGCGGAACAGGTCGGGACGTCCGTTCCGGTGCAGATCTGCGATCTCTTTCTGCAGCGGTATGATTTTGAGGCGGTCGTCCATGACCGCGCGTCTTGTCGTGATGTTCATGAAATTATCCCTTCTTTCGTAAAATATCCAGCGTATGATGCGAGATTCCCACCATGTCCGCACGTTCAC
Source organism: Eubacteriales bacterium (assembly GCA_045126415.1). Classification (GTDB taxonomy): domain Bacteria; phylum Bacillota; class Clostridia; order Oscillospirales; family CAG-272; genus UMGS1696. The sequence goes on from JBGVOJ010000716.1 coordinate 8,783, forward strand.
ACACGGCGAACTGGTAGTTCATGTACTGCTCGAATTCCGCGTCGTTCAG
>JBGVOJ010000717.1:0-4078 GCA_045126415.1 Eubacteriales bacterium
CCGCAGCAGTTCTTGTACTTCTTGCCGCTTCCGCAGGGACACGGATCGTTTCTGCCGACCTTTTCGCCCTTGTTGACGACGGGCTTCTTGACTTCCGGCTGCTTTTCGCCGCCTGCGAAACCTTCGCTTACCGGCTTTGCAACCGCAACTCGCTTGATTTCCGCCGGCTGCTGTTCAGGATTCCGCGGTCTCGGAACGGAAAGAATCGTACGGACGGTATCGTCGCGGATTTCGGTGATCATCTGGTCGAACATATCCGCACTCGTGAGACGGTATTCGGAGATCGGATTTCTCTGGGCATACGCCTGAAGACCGATCATTTCACGCAGAGAATCCATCGCTTCGAGATGATCCATCCACTTCTTGTCGACCTGCTGGAGCAGTGCAACGCGTTCCAGTTCGCGCATTCTCTCACCGAAGATCTGTTCCTTCGCGTTGTAGATCATCATTGCACGGTCGTGGAGCGTCTTGCGGATTTCTTCACGCTGCGCCGCTGCATCGCCGGTCAGTTCCTTGAAATCGTCCGGACCGCAGAGGAGACCGAAATACTTTCCGCGCAGCCCTTCGATATCCCATGCGGAAATTTCCTCTTCATGGAGGAAGGTCGCAACCGCGTCGTTGATGTTGCCTTCGATCATGCCGAGCATCTTTTCGCGCAGGTCGGCGTTGTCGAGAACTTCACTGCGCTGCTTATAGATGACGGTACGCTGCTGGTTCATGACGTCGTCGTAGGCCAGGACATTCTTACGGCGGTTGAAGTTCTGACCTTCAAGCTTCTTCTGTGCGGATTCGATGGAACCGGACAGAATCTTCGCGTCGATCGGGGTATCTTCATCCAGACCGAGACGTTCAATGGTGCCTGCAATCCGTTCGGAACCGAACAGACGCATGAGGTCATCTTCGAACGAGAGGAAGAAACGGGATTCACCCGGGTCACCCTGACGGCCGGAACGACCGCGGAGCTGGTTGTCGATACGGCGGGATTCGTGACGCTCCGTACCGATGACAAACAGACCGCCCGCTTCACGGACCTTTTCCGCTTCCGGCTTGATTTCTTCCTGATATTTTGCGTACAGCTCCTGGAAATGGAGACGTGCTTCACGGATTTCGTCGCTGACATCGAGAGAGGAACCGGTGGATGCAGCGATGAGGGTTTCTTCCATGCCTTCCTTGCGCATCTGTGCCTTTGCGAGCCATTCCGCGTTACCGCCGAGCATGATGTCGGTACCACGACCGGCCATGTTGGTGGAAATGGTAACTGCGCCGTACTTACCTGCCTGCGCAACGATGTCCGCTTCCTTTTCGTGATACTTCGCGTTGAGGACGGTGTGCGGGATACCGGCGTCCTTGAGCTTCTTGGAAAGCTGTTCGGACTTTTCAATGGAAACTGTACCGACGAGGACGGGGTGTCCCTTGTCGTGGCATAGCTTGATCTGCTTGATGATTGCGGTTTCCTTGCCGTTTCTGGTGCGGAAGACGGAGTCCGGATGGTCGACACGAATCATCGGCTTGTTGGTCGGGATTTCGACAACGTCGAGGCTGTAGATTTCACGGAATTCGTTTTCTTCGGACAGTGCCGTACCGGTCATACCGGACAGCTTGTCGTACATACGGAAGTAGTTCTGGAAGGTGATCGTCGCAACGGTACGGTTTTCACGCTGAATCTGGACGTGTTCCTTCGCTTCGAGTGCCTGATGGAGACCGTCGGAGAACCGGCGGCCGGGCATGATACGTCCGGTAAAGGTGTCAACGATGAGAACTTCGTTATCCTTGATAACGTAGTCGATGTCGAGGTGCATCGTACCGTGTGCCTTGATCGCCTGATAAACGTGGTGGTTGATTTCCGCGTTTTCCGGATCGGCAAAGTTCTGGATGCCGAAATACTTTTCCGCCTTGGCGATACCGGACTTGGTGAGGGTCGCGTTCTTCGCCTTTTCGTCGACGATGTAGTCCGCCTTGATATCGTCATAGTCTTCCTTGGAGTCGAGTTCCTTGATGACATGCTTGGTCAGCGTTCTGGTGAAGCGGTCGGCCATATCGTAGAGCATGTTCACTTCGTCGCCCTGACCGGAAATGATCAGAGGTGTTCTTGCTTCGTCGATTAGGATGGAGTCCACTTCGTCGACGATGGCAAAACGGTGTCCTCTCTGAACGCGTTCGTGCTTGTACAGCGCCATGTTGTCGCGGAGGTAGTCAAAGCCGAATTCGTTGTTGGTACCGTAGCTGATATCACAGTTGTAAGCATCCTGCTTTTCCGCCTTGTTCTGATCGTGAACGACAAGCCCGGTGGTCAGACCGAGATATTCGTGGATACGGCCCATTTCTTCGCAGCCGACGCGTGCGAGGTAATCGTTGACGGTGATGATGTGAACACCCTTGCCTTCGAGCGCGTTGAGGTAGGACGGAAGAGTTGCCATGATGGTCTTACCTTCACCGGTCTTCATTTCCGCGATTCTTCCCTGATGAAGAATGATGCCGCAGAGAACCTGCACGTCGTACGGACGCTTGCCGAGAATACGGTCACCCGCTTCACGGACACAGGCAAATGCTTCGGGGAGAATATCGTCGAGGGTCGAGCCGGAAGCAAGCTGCTTCTTGAAGATATCCGTCTGTGCGCGCATATCCGCGTCAGACATCGCCTTATACTTATCGGAAAGTGCGTTGACCTGATAAAGCAGCGGCTTGATTTTTTTGATCTGACGGTCGCTGTAGGTTCCGAATACTTTTGTTACTAAACTCATTTTATCTGAAATCGATCCGTTGACCGATATACCTTTCAAAAATTTCAATATAACAAATGACTTTTAACCATTGTATAATTATATCATACAATATAAAATATTTCATCCGTCTAAATGTAAATTTATTAATAATGAAGACATTCTTCTTCGGCAGTTTGTCACATCAGCGGAGCAAGCAGTTCCAGAACTCCGCGCCAGAGACGGCGCAGCAGACTGCACTTTTCCTCCGTGACCTGTGCGGAACGTCCGAACGTATCCTCGAAATCCGCTTTGATGTCCGCGATGCAATCGGGCCGATACATCCAGACGCCGCATTCGAAATGGAGATAGAGACTGCGGTAGTCGAGATTGACACTGCCGACGGTGGCACAGCGGTCATCGCAGAGGAAGGTTTTTGCATGAAGAAATCCGGGTGTGAACTCGTAGATTTTCACGCCGTGCGCGATGAGGTTCGGATAATAGGACTTTGTATTCTCATAGACAACCTTTTTGTCCGGTATCCCGGGCGTCACGATGCGCACGTCCACGCCGCTTTTCGCCGCACGGCAAAGAGCCTGTTCCATCGGTTCGTCAATAATGAGATAGGGCGTCATGATCCAGACATAATCCCTCGCCGCCGCGATCAGACCGAGGTAGACGTTTTCCCCGACCGGCTCACTGTCGAGAGGATTGTCCGTATACGGCTGGACAAAACCGCCGCCGTCATATTTCCGGTATTCCTCCGGCGACGGACGGTAATCCGCATAACACTCATCCGGACGGCGTTTCTGCATGGTAAGGTAGTCCCACATCGTCAGAAACATCACGGTAAAACTCCACGCCGCACTTCCCTTCAGGCGGACGGCGGTATCCTTCCAGTAGCCGAAGCGATCGATAGCGTTGATGTATTCGTCCGCGAGGTTGAGTCCTCCCGTGAACGCGCAGACACCGTCAATCACGCAGATTTTGCGGTGGTCCCGGTTGTTCTGATGTGCGGAAAGGATGGGGATGAACTTGTGGAACACACGGCATCGGATCCCTTCGTCCTCCAGCTGCTTCGGAAATTTTTTATCCAGTGTGGTGATGCAGCCCATATCGTCGTAAATCAGGCGGACATCGACACCCTGTGCCGCTTTCCGACGGAGAATGTCATGGATCTGTTCCCACATGACACCGTAGTCAATGATGAAATACTCAAGAAAAATGTAGCGTTCCGCCGCTTCCAGCTCCGCAAGAAAGGGTTCGAACATCTCTTCCCCGGAGGCATAATAAGTCGTTTGGGTATTCCGGTACGGCGGACACAGCGCGGTATTCCGGATATATGCGGACTGCCGTGCGGCGTCGCCATCCTGTCCCGA
>JBGVOJ010000718.1:0-1380 GCA_045126415.1 Eubacteriales bacterium
GCAGTCGATCAGCATAATATCACACGGTTCATTTGCAATGACCGTTACCGGAATAGAGGGAACCTCCGCACATGCAAACGCTTCGGCGAAAACCTCGGATACTCCGATTTCAGAAAGAATGCTTCGGTTTCCGTAATAATCGATCCGTATAATCTGAACGGAACCGGACAGGACGATTCCGATGTATTTCGCAGGATTTCCTTCGGCGATGATGGTGTATTTTTTATCAAAAGATTCTACCCTTGCTCCGAGACAGACGAGCATACGAAGCAGATTTTCTTCCTCAATCTGTGCGAAAAGAGGGCATTTCTGTAAAACGTCCAAATAATTTTTCATATTTTTTCTCCGGTGTTGAAATTTCAACATACATTGTCCCGTTATTATACTATAATATAGCCAGAAAAGCAAGAGGCAAGAAAATTTCGAGTAAGGAGATGAATATGCTCAGACGAATCATAACCATTGATGAAGAAAAATGCAACGGATGCGGTGCCTGCGCGAAAGCGTGCCATGAAGGCGCGATCGAAATGGTCAACGGAAAGGCAAAGCTCACGCGGGAGGATTATTGTGACGGTCTCGGAGACTGTCTGCCGGCTTGTCCCACCGATGCCATCCGTTTTGAGGAAAGAGAAGCACCTGCCTATAACGAAGAAGCCGTACAGCGTGCAAAAGCTCTGAAGACCCCCAAAAAACTCCCATGCGGCTGTCCCGGTACACAGTCGAAAACGATCCGTCGTGACATTCCTGCAATAAACACGCCGGCTCCTGTCGGCAGATATGCCGCTGCGGTCAGCCAGCTCCAGCAGTGGCCCTGTCAGATCAAGCTTGTTCCCGTAAACGCCCCCTACTTCGATCACGCAAATCTTCTGATTGCTGCAGACTGTACCGCATTTGCATACGGTAATTTCCATAACGATTTCATCCGGAATCATATCACCCTGATCGGATGTCCGAAACTGGACGAAGGCGATTATGCAGAAAAGCTCACCGCGATTCTCGCGAACAACAATATCAAAAGTGTGAAAATTGTCCGAATGGAAGTTCCGTGCTGCGGCGGAATCGAAAACGCGGTAAAACGTGCACTGCAGGCCAGCGGAAAATTCATTCCGTGGCAGGTCATTACCATTTCCACTGACGGCAAAATTCTGGACTGAACCGATTTCTGAAATATAAACTTTTTAAGAACATATAAAATTACATCAGGAGGACAATACTATGCTGAACCCCAGAGTACATGAACTTCTTAACCAGCAGATCAACAAGGAGTTCTATTCCGCGTACCTGTATCTGCAGTTTTCCAACTATTTCAAGGCGAAAGGTCTGGACGGATTTGCAAACTGGTACATGATCCAGGCACAGGAAGAAAGAGATCACGCGATC
>JBGVOJ010000719.1:0-7367 GCA_045126415.1 Eubacteriales bacterium
CTGCCGACGGTTACACCTACTACATGGCGAAGGCTCTGCTTGACAATGTCCTCGGCAAGCTCAAGACCGAAGACGCTCCCGCATATACTGTTGTTGAGGAATACAAGGGCACCGACCTCGAAAACAAGGAATACGAACCCCTCTTTGCCTGCGCCGGCGAAGCTGCCGACCGTCAGAAGAAGAAGGCACACTTCGTCACCTGCGACAACTACGTCACCATGAGCGACGGTACCGGTATCGTTCACATCGCTCCCGCATTCGGTGAAGACGACGCCAAGGTCGGCCGGAAGTACGACCTCCCGTTCGTTCAGTTCGTCGACGGCGCCGGCAATATGACCGCCGAAACTCCCTACGCAGGTACCTTCGTCAAGAAGGCGGACCCGATCATCCTCGACGACCTCCGCGCTGAGGGCAAGCTCTTCGACGCTCCCAAGTTTGAACACGAATACCCGCACTGCTGGAGATGCGACACGCCCCTGATCTACTACGCACGCGAATCCTGGTACATCAAGATGACCGACGTGCGCGAAAACCTCGTCCGCAACAACAACACCGTCAACTGGATCCCCGAATCCATCGGCAAGGGACGTTTCGGCGACTGGCTCGAAAACGTACAGGACTGGGCAATCTCCCGCAACCGCTACTGGGGTACTCCTCTCAATATCTGGGAATGCTCCTGCGGTCACCGTCACTCCGTCGGCTCCATCGCGGAACTGAAGGAAATGTCCGCAAACTGCCCCGAAGACATCGAACTCCACCGTCCCTACATCGACGCCGTTACCCTGAAGTGCCCGGAATGCGGCGGCGAAATGCACCGTGTACCCGAAGTTATCGACTGCTGGTTCGACTCCGGCTCCATGCCGTTCGCTCAGCATCACTATCCCTTCGAAAACGAAGACCTGTTCAAGGCACAGTTCCCGGCGGACTTCATCTCCGAAGCCGTTGACCAGACCCGCGGATGGTTCTACTCCCTCATGGCAATCTCGACCCTCCTCTTCGACTGCTCGCCGTACAAGAACGTCATCGTTCTCGGTCACGTTCAGGACGAAAACGGTCAGAAGATGAGTAAGTCCAAGGGCAACGCCGTTGACCCGTTCGACGCACTGAACACCTACGGTGCCGACGCGATCCGCTGGTACTTCTACACCAACAGCGCACCGTGGCTCCCGTCCCGCTTCAGCGGCAAGGCGGTCACCGAAGCGCAGAGAAAGTTCCTCAGCACCCTCTGGAACACCTACGCGTTCTACGTACTCTATGCGGACATCGACTCCTTCGATCCCACAAAGTACGAACTGAAGGACTGCGCCCTCACCGTCATGGATAAGTACATCCTCTCCGTGATGAACACCACCGTAAAGACAGTTGACAACCACCTCGCAAACTACCGCATCCCCGAATCCGCAAAGGCTCTGTACGAATTCGTGGACGAACTCTCCAACTGGTACGTCCGCCGTTCCCGCGAACGCTACTGGGGCACCGAAATGACCGACGACAAGATCGCCGCGTACATGACCCTGTACACCTGCCTTGTCACCCTCGTGAAGGCAGCCGCTCCGCACATCCCGTTCATGGCGGATGACATCTACCGCAACCTCGTCGGCTCCGTTGACAAGACCGCGCCCGTTTCCGTTCACCTCTGCAGCTATCCCGAAGCGGACGAATCCATGATCGACAAGACCCTCGAAGCGAACATGAAGGAAGTCGTTGACATCGTCGTTCTCGGACGTGCCGCAAGAAACGGCGCGAACACCAAGAACCGTCAGCCTCTCGCCGCAATGTACGTGAAGGCGGAAACTGCCGTGGACGGCATCTTCACCGACATCATCCGCGACGAACTGAACGTCAAGGAAGTTGTCTTCACCGACGATATGTCCGCGCTTTCCTCCTACTCCTTCAAGCCGAACCTCAAGACCGTCGGTCCGAAGTACGGCAAGCTCCTCGGCAAGATCCGCGGAACTCTTCAGGATGAAAACTTCGACGGCAACAAGGCGATGGCGGAACTCGAATCCACCGGTGCGCTCCACCTCGACTTCGACGGTGCGGCTGTCGAACTGACCAAGGACGATCTCCTCATCGACGTGAAGCAGAAGGAAGGCTACTTCAGCCTTGCAGACAACGGCATCGCGGTTGCTCTCGACACCAACCTCACGCCCGAACTGATCACCGAAGGCTTCGTCCGCGAAGTCATCTCCAAGGTTCAGACCATGCGTAAGGAAGCGGACTTCGTTGTGACCGACCACATCACCGTATCCGTCACCGGCAGCGCAAAGATCGAAGAAATCCTCCGCGCCGACTCCGAAGAACTCTGCAAGACCGTTCTCTGCGACAATCTCGTCTTCGAAGCCATCGACGGCTTCACCAAGGACTGGGATGTCAACGGCGAAAAGGTCACGATCAGCGTTAAGAAGATGTAAGTCTCTTGGGGAGGACCTTTTTAAGGAAAAGGTTCTCCCCAAACCCCACTCCAAAACCTTTTCAATCTGTAAAAGGATAAAATATTGGAAATAAAGGGGGATTAATTTTTACACTTCCGTAAATTTTTCGCTAAATTTCGCTTGTTTTTCACCCTCAACTTGTGGAGTTTGCCGATTAAAAAATAAGTCAAAACTATTGATTTAACCGCAGGAATTTGTTATAATATAGATAGATTCAGAGGTGTAGCCATTTTTATTTTCACAGAATGGCTTCCATGACGATACAGGCGCACTCATCTGCGTACCCTCGGCGTGGGATTGTGCCTCATATTATCTACATTAATTAATAAAATTTTAGGAGATAATAGTATGATTTCACGCGATGTAACCATTAAGAACAATGTAGGTCTTCACGCAAGACCGGCTACTTTCTTCATTCAGAAGGCGAACTCCTTCAAGAGCTCCATCTGGGTTGAAAAGGATGACCGCAGAGTAAACGCAAAGAGCCTTCTCGGCGTTCTCTCCCTCGGCATCGTTAAGGGCATGACCATCACCCTCATCGCTGACGGCAACGACGAAGCAGATGCACTCGAAGGTCTCGCAACCCTCATCGACACCGGTTTCACCGAATAATCAAACTTGATAACAGACCTGAGCGAGGGTGTTCCACCTTCGCTCAATTTGTTATCGGGCATAAAACACGCTGCCGGCGTGAACACTATACCTATGGAAATTTCAAAAAATATCGAGCATCTCCGCTCAAAATCCGCTGCCCTTCCCCGTGTGCCGGGGGTGTACATCATGGAAAACGAAGCGGGAAACGTCATTTACGTCGGGAAATCCCGCTCCCTGCGCGACCGCGTGTCCCAGTATTTCCACGGTGCGCACGACACGAAGACCACCAAAATGGCGGCGTCCGTGCATGATTTCCGCTTCATCACCTGCAATACGGAGATGGAAGCCCTCGCGCTCGAAAACAGCCTCATCAAGCAGTACACGCCGAAATACAACATCCGTCTGAAGGACGCGAAGGCCTACCCGTACATCCGCATCGACATCAAGTCCGAGTGGCCGCGCATTTCCATGTCACGCAAGCGGGTGCCGGACGGTTCGCTCTACTTCGGGCCGTATTCGTCGACGCAGACGGTGTTCAGCGTGATCGCGCATCTGGAACGCTCGCTCGGCATCCCGACGTGCAAAAAGCGGTTTCCGGAGGACATCGGTGCGTCCCGGCCGTGCGTCTACTACCAGATCGGACGCTGCATGGGCGTCTGCACCGGACGGGTGGAGGGCGCCGTCTACCGCGAAGCCATCGACCGTGCGGCGGACATCCTGCGCGGCGGCACGCGGAACGTGATCCGCGAACTGACGGAAAAAATGAACCGTGCCGCGGAGGAACTGGAATTCGAGGAAGCCGCACGCTGCCGCGACACGATCGAAGCCATGCGAAAGCTGGGCGAAAAGCAGAAAGCGGTCGGCTCGCCGGACGTGGAATGCGACGTGATCGGTCTGCATCTGACCTCATTCGAGGGGGAAAACGTGAAATTCCGCGACTGCGCGACGGTGTTCTATATCCGAAGCGGATACATCGCGGATACGGAGCATTTTCTCTTCGGCAGTGACGAGATTGCGGATGTCTCCGAAGCCGATGACGAAGACTCGCCGCTGTCCGCGTTCATTATGGCGCTGTACCAGTCGCGTGAGTACATTCCGCCGGAAATTCTGCTGTCGTTCGAGCTGCCGGAGCATGACCGTCTGCTGCTGTCCGATTATCTCTCGGAAAAAGCGGAACATAAAGTCACGATCCGCACACCGAAGAAAGGTGCGTCGAAATATCTCTGCGACATGGCGGTCTCGGATGCCGGAAAACATTCCGAAAATGCCGCCAAGCGTGACCGCAACGACGAGCGCACGCTCGTTTCGCTCGCTTCCCTGCTGCAGCTGGAAGTTGTACCGGAACGCATCGAAGCGTACGACATCTCCAACCTCGGCGACGAACACATCACCGCCGGCATGGTCGTCGCGGTCAACGGACGGCTGAAGAAAAGCGAATACCGGACATTCGGCATCAAATCGAAGGTCACACAGGACGACTACGCGGCAATGCGGGAAGCCATCTCGCGCCGGCTGACGCACATCGGCGTGGAAGACGACTCCATGGAAGCCTGTCCCGATCTGATCCTGCTCGACGGCGGACGCGGACACGTGTCCGTCATCCGCGAACTCATGGAGGAAACGGGATTTGAAATTCCCGTCTTCGGTATGGTCAAGGACGAGCATCACAAGACCCGCACGCTGACCGACGATACCGGCGAAGTGAACATCGCCCGTCACGCGGACGTGTTCCGCCTGATCTACGGCATCCAGGAGGAAGTCCATCGCTATACGGTTTCGCACATGACGGGAGCCAAGCGGAAGACGATGAAAACGTCCTCGCTCGAGAAGATCAAAGGCATCGGTCCCGCCAAAGCGAAAGCACTGACGGAGCATTTCAAATCGTTCTCCGACCTGAAAAAAGCGTCCGTCGCGGAACTCGCCGAAGTCAGCGGCATCTCCATGAAAGACGCAGAAGCAGTCTACGAATACTTCAACACAAACAAATCCGATTAAATATTTCACTTCAAATCTGCACAAACTCTATCCATCCATATCAGTATAAAGTTTTTTGAAAGGGGTTCGGGGAAAACTTTTTTTCAAAAAAGTTTTCCCCGAGAAAATCAAAACCATGAGAGTTATCACCGGAACCGCGCGCGGCACCAAGCTGGCGACCCTCGAAGGGGAAAACACCCGCCCGACCACCGACCGCGTCAAAGAAGCCCTCTTTTCCATGATCCAGTTTGACATCGAAGGACGTGCCGTCCTGGATCTGTTCGGCGGCAGCGGTCAGCTCGCCATCGAAGCACTCTCCCGCGGTGCCGCGCGCGCGACCATCATCGACCAGTCCCGCGACGCCGTGAACATCATCATGGAAAACGCGAAGAAGACCCATCTGTTCGAAAAGTGCCGCATTTCCGCCGCCGACTACTCCTCCTTCATCCGCGGTGCTGCCGGACGCGAAAAGTACGACATCATCTTCCTCGACCCTCCGTACGATTCCGATCTTCTTCCCGCGGCGCTCGAATCCCTGCACAAGGCTGACCTCTACGCGGACGGCGCGTACATCGTCTGCGAAACCGAATGCGACATCCCCGTCAAGAATTCCCGTCAGCGCAAGGATGAGGAAATCATGGCAGAACTCGTTCTCCGCGACGTCTTCGGCGGCAAGGAAGAACTTGCCGCAAAGTACGAAGTGCTGAAATCCGTTCTCTACGGCCGCACGAGAATCACTCTGCTGACCCCCGCGAAGTAAGATGAAGCGCACCGCAATGATCACGGGCAGCTTTGACCCCGTTACGTCAGGGCATCTCGATCTCATAAGACGTTCCGCGGCGATATTCGACGAAGTATGGGTCGTCATCGTCGCGAATACCGAGAAGAAAAGCGGTCTCTTCACTCCCGACGAACGGCTCGCCCTCATGGAAGCCGCCGTCGCGGGAATTCCGAACGTCCGCACGATGGTCTGGGGCGGTCTGACCAGCGACGCCGCGGAAAAAATCGGCGCATCGGTCATCATCCGCGGCGCCAGAAACGCCACGGACTACGACTACGAATACACCCTTTCCCTCATCATGAAGCGGTTCGCGCCGCACATCGAAACGATCATCCTCCCCACCTCGCCGGAATACGCCGCGATCAGCTCCACGTATGTACGTGACCTGCTGAAATACGGCTGCGACCTCGGCGACGCAGTCCCGGACGGCTGCCGTGAACAAATGCTCGCATTTATGGAACAGAAAAAGCTGTGAACCGCGGTTCACAGCTTTTTTCATTGTATTCTCAGTCGTCGATCATCTGGGAGAGGATGTACTTGATGTAGTCGAAATCGTCGGAGGTGACGATGTTCTTCTTGTAATCCTTGCCCTTGAAGAGGTTGTACTTGTCGATGATCTCGTAAAGGTCTTCCTTGTCGCCGTATGCGTCACGGAGGAGGTCTGCGATGCTTACGTTGCCGTAGGATACGATTGTGCTCTGCTTGGAAGAACCGTCATAGTCGATCACGGTTCCTTCGCTCTTCTTCAGAACGGGAATGAACATGCCTTCCGCAGACTTGATCCATCCTTCGATGTAGCAGTCACGGAGATCGCCGATGTCGTAATCCCAGCCCCAGTAATTCGTTACATATTTCTTGCCGTCATACTTGTAGTAGCCGTCGTAGAAGAAAGATACATATTCGCCGGAATACAGGAGAGCTTCGCCGCAGATGTTGGCGTTGTCCTTATGGGAAACGCGTACAACGATCGGACCGGTGCCGGTAACCTTCAGCTTGCCGGCCTTGGTGATGGAAGCGATATCCTTGCCGTGTACGATCTTGAATTCAAAATCGTCCGCATCCCAGTCCTTATCGGTAACCACAGTGAAACCGGTAGTATCGCCGGCACCGTCGAGATGCCATTCGTCGGGGATGAGTCCGAGAGTGGACCAGGTGCTGCCGGGCTTGTTGATAACGCTCACGTCAAGACGGAAGAACGGTACACCGCCCTTGGTGTATACGTAAACATACGCACTGCCGGTACCCTTTGCAACGAGAGAGTCGGTCTTGTAGTCGTAGTAAACAACATCGCTGTCAGTGCTTACAAAGTAGGCGCCTTCACAGAAAGTACGCTTGTCACCGCGGTACATATAGAAATCGTAGGTGTGTTCTTCGTAGAACTTTTCCAGTTCCTTTTCCGCATCCGCCTTGGAATAGTACTTGCCGCCGGAAATGGTCAGGGGCTTCTGGTTTTTGTAGATTTTCTTAACGGTAGTGTCCGCTTCCTTCTTCACAAAGATATTCTTTGCGTTGAAGACATAATTACTGTCCGTTTCTTCCAGGATTCCCGCATCGGTCTTTACCCAGCCGGTAGTCTTGAGAAC
>JBGVOJ010000720.1:0-7347 GCA_045126415.1 Eubacteriales bacterium
ACAGTCCGAACATAAGCCATCCCCAGCCGAACTGGGTTTCAAGGTATTCTATCGGCAGAAAACTTGTGTGTTTCGGACAGTTTTCCCGTGTCAGAGCGAATTCTTCCGCGACGGTGGCAAAGCTGCGGTGAATTACGTCGAGACAGGCGGGGAGTTCTGTTTTTTCGATTGCTTTAATTTCCATTTGATGATTTCCCATACTACGCATCCCCCGATGGATATCGCATAAACAACCACTGCACGCAGGACAAACCGTCCCGTAAGCGAGAGAATTCCCGCGCGGGTGAGAAGGTTGTCCGTGATGAAAATGAACAGCGGATGGATGAGGTAGACATTATTGGATGCTTTCGATAAATGACAAATAAACGGTGATTCCGTGAACGGACAAAGTCCGTTCACCGGACGGCTGTCCGCGATTTTTTTAGCGTAAGTCAGTGTGCACAGAATCGCGGCGGTGCAGTAGAGGACGTGGAAGTCGTCCGCCCACGTGGGGTAGTACAGACCGTTGCGGATCACCCAGATCAGCAGGCAGTCGACCGCACCCGTGACAGCGGTCAGGATGGTGATTTCGCGCCGTCTGACCTGCAGAAATTCCGTGAAGCGGTTGTAATGCGTGCCGCAGAAGATGCCGCAGACGAAGTAAAACAGGTACGTCGTAAACAGGCGGCTGTTGAGGGTGAGTTCAACCCCTGTCAGCAGGCGGACGATCTCCGGCAGATGGGCGCGGCAGATGCACATGGTCAGGAGGGAGACGAACATGGTCAAAGCGGGACTGCATTTCCGGACAACAAACCGCCAGAGCGGGATGAGCAGATAGAACTGGCACATGATCGCGACGTAGTAGAAATGTCCGACCAGTCCGCCGGTAAGGCATTCACGCAGGAAATACGGCAGGTTAAACGCGAGCCGCTTCGTCGAGACGAAGTATACGCAGAACAGCGCAAAGACGAACAGATATGGCAGAACGACGCGTTTTGCGCGCGACAGGTAGAATTTCGGATAGGAAAACGCCGCATCCCGGCGCGGGAGGAACAGCTTCACGCCGGAGAGGAACAGAAATCCCTGCACCACAAAGGACGACAGCCGGTGCGCGGAACACATCACGGCGAAAGGGATGCTGTCGGTGCGGTATTCCGTCACGCATTCGGCGGCGATATGGATGAAGATGACCAGCAGCATATAGAGCAGGCTGGCCATCGTCAGTTCATGTTTTTTTGACATTGCGGAATGCGTCAGATCGCGCTGTTGGCACAGATCACATCTCTCGCCCACTGCGCCCATTCGACATCGACGCCGATGTCGTGGTACGTCGGGTAGTCCTTTGCGATCCAGCCGCCGCCGACGCCGCAGAACAGATCGCACATTTCCTTCGCACGGCGTTCGATGAACTCGCGGTCACCTGTCGGGAGAACCTTCTGAATGTCCACCGGAGAGTGGAAGACCGCACGGCTGCCGAATTCTTTCGCCAGTACTTCGGACGGGTACGCGTCCGGTTGGTCAAACTGGAATACATCAATGCCCGCGTCGATGAAGTCCTCCATGAACGCGTAAATGTAGCCGCAGGAGTGCAGGAACACGCTCATTCCCGCTTCGTGCGCCGCGTCCGCGACCTTCTTGTACGCCGGTTTGAACAGTTCGCGGAAGGATGCGGGCGAGATGAACGTGCGGTCCTGCGTGCCCCAGTCGTCGCCCATGAACCAGCCGTCGATGCCGCAGCCCGCAATGCTCTTGATGACTGCCACTTCGTGTTCCGCCAGCATGTCGACGAAATCGAAGACGGCATCCGGATCGGTGATCGTGTCGGCGAGGGCGTTGCTCATCAGACGTGCGTCGCGGAGGACGGAGAACAGGGAGCTGCCGCTCGTGAGAACGTATTTTTCGTGGTCGGCGAGATTGTGTTTCAGCAGGTTTTCGCGGTGGTTCGGGTCGAATTCGGGAAGCGGGTAGGTGTAGTCTTCCCAGTCCTCGATGGCACCGCGGATGCACTCACCCTTGGTCTTGCCGTTGAAGCGGCCGTAGATGTTGCCGTAGATATCGCGGCGGACTTCGCCGTTGAAACCGGTCAGCTTCTTCAGTTCGGGGTAGTCGCCCCATGCGTCGTACGGATTTGCGGGGACATTGATATAGCGGCGGGACGAAACATGCGTGAAGTCGGAGAGACCGTGGAAGTCGTAGCCGATGCGGGGCGGTGCATCGTGCGCGACAAGACGGCGGATGATTTCCTTGGATGTCATGGTGTTGCTCCTTTGTGAAAAATGAGATTTCTCGGGAAAAACTTTTTGCAAAAAGATTTTCCCGAACCCTTTCCAAAAATCTTTAAACATGATGGAAAGACAGAGTGGATGCGGATTTTGGGGAAGGGAGGTTTGTTGGTTTCATTTTACCAGAGAACGGCGGCTTTGTCAACGGAATTTGTGATTCCGATGCCGGATGTTCAGCGCACTGTTGGGATTCCAACGAAGCGTTTCAGTGCTGGGCGGAAGGGTTGCTTTACATTCCGAAGACCCTGTGGTATACTGAATTTGCCCGGGTAAACCAATTTACAGGAGGATCGATTATGGAAACGATCGCAGGTATTCTTCGCACGCTCCGTACTGAACGGGGATATACGCAGACCGAAGTTGCCGCCGCGCTGAATCTGACGTCGCAGGCGGTCAGCAAATGGGAGAACGGGGGTTCCCAAACTTAAAGATACCACACCAAAACCCACGCTTACATTACTTCCAAACAATACAATTTTGGAGGTAAAAACCTATGAAACGCCTTATATTCTGCGAATATAACTTCGATAACTGCTGTGTTGAACTGAAATTCACCGATGGAAGCATGATAGCGATTGATACTATCGCCGTTGAGAACGAAGTAGCTGACAATATGTATCAGCGGTCGGAGCTTGACTATTTGATATACAATGACCCGATAGCATACGCTGATCTGATACTGAATGGCGATCCGGAAATATATCTAAAAACCGTAACTGAATATAAACCTTTAGATAGTTAATCGACATACCGCCCGTGGGAGAATCCTGCGGGCGGTATTTTCGTGCAACTACAAACTTGCTGGATCCTGTATTAACACTAAAATTAGCATGTCAAAATCCTGTGTAAAAAAATTTAGAAAAATTTTCATTCACCTATTGACAAAGTAGGTGAATGATGCTATACTATTACCAACCAGATAGATAGGTAATCAAAAAGAAAGGAGAGCATGGTTATGAAAGAGCGAAACACTATCACCAATACTATGATGATGGAGATGTGCATGTGGACTTGTGGCATGTGTATAATTTGTTGTGCTCATCTTTCCGATGTATTCTCCATCCAAGGAGTAAAACCTTGTACCGCCTAAATTTGGCGGAATAACAATCGCTTACAGCCGGGAGACTTTATCGGAGTCTTCCGGTTTATGTTTTTGTAAGGCAGGTAAAATCTCATGGAAAACTATTTTGAAAAGCTCGTTAGAGAAAATTTCCGTTTCGGTCGAATGTGCCGGTGTATGTATCATCAGTCCCCCGAGAACATACATAGATCATTTGAAAACGAAAGGAAATAACGATTATGTCTAACTACAAATTTGAAACTTTACAGCTCCATGTGGGTCAGGAAAATCCCGATCCCGCAACCGATGCCCGTGCGGTACCGATCTACGCCACTACCTCTTATGTGTTTAAGAACTCCGCTCATGCAGCGGCACGTTTCGGTCTTGCCGATGCCGGCAACATCTACGGCAGACTGACCAACTCCACGCAGGATGTTCTCGAACAGCGTGTGGCAGCTCTGGAAGGTGGTGTGGCGGCTCTGGCTCTCGCTTCCGGTGCGGCAGCAATTACATACACCCTTGAAGCACTCGGTCAGAGGAGCGGTCACTTCGTTGCGCAAAAGACCATCTACGGCGGCAGCTATAATCTGCTGGCGCATACACTACCGAACTTCGGTATTACCGCAAGCTTTGTAAACATTCACGACCTTGCCGAAGTTGAAGCGGCGATTCAGGAGAATACCAGAGCGATATACATCGAGACCCTTGGCAACCCTAACAGCGACATTCCCGACATTGACGCACTGGCTGAGCTTGCACATAAGCACGGACTGCCGCTTGTGGTAGATAATACCTTCGGTACGCCCTATCTCATCCGTCCGATCGAGCACGGTGCAGATATCGTCGTTCACTCGGCAACCAAGTTCCTCGGCGGTCACGGTACGACTCTCGGCGGCGTCATCGTTGATTCCGGTAAATTTGACTGGGCGGCGAGCGGAAAATATCCCGCTATTGCCGATCCCAACCCCAGCTATCACGGCGTTTCCTTTGTAAAGGCAGTAGGCCCTGCGGCATTTGTTACCTACATTCGTGCGATCCTGCTCCGTGATACCGGCGCATCCATCTCTCCTTTTGCGGCGTTCCTGCTTTTACAAGGTATTGAAACCCTGTCGCTGCGCCTGGAACGGCACGCCGAGAACACGAAGAAGGTCGTTGAATTCCTTAGAAATCATCCGCAGGTGGAAAAGGTCAACCATCCGTCCCTTGCCGACCATCCTGATCATGCACTGTATCAGAAATACTTCCCGAACGGCGGCGGTTCCATTTTCACGTTTGAAATCAAAGGCGGGCAGGCGGAAGCACATAAGTTCATTGACAGTCTGGAAATCTTCTCACTTCTTGCCAATGTAGCCGATGTCAAGAGCCTTGTAATCCATCCGGCAACGACGACCCACAGTCAGCTCTCCGCAGAAGAGCTTGCCGATCAGGGAATCAAGCAGAACACCATCCGTCTTTCCATTGGTACAGAGCATATCGACGATATCATCGCCGATCTGGAGAAAGGGTTTGAGGCGGTAAAATGAAAAACACAACACAGAAAATCGTAATCTCTTCCATGTTTGCCGCACTTGTTTGTGTAGCGACAATGCTCATTAAGATTCCTTCACCGCTCAAGGGATATATCAATCTCGGTGACGGCATCGTGCTTCTTGCGGCGTGGGTTCTGCCTTTGCCTTATGGAATCGTTGCGGCAGGACTTGGTTCTGCACTTGCCGATCTCTTTTCTGGATATGTTGTATATGCCCCCGCAACCTTTGTCATAAAAGCCTTGATGGCGGTCGTGGCATATTCGATTTATAAGCTCCTTGCAAAGAAAGCGAAATCGACAATATCAAGAGTATTCAGCGGAATACTTGCGGAGTTTGTGATGATTCTCGGATACTTTCTATTTGAAGGAATTCTGTACGGCTTCGTGCCGTCGCTGGTCAATATCCCTGCCAATGCGGTGCAGGGCATCGCAGGCATCGTGATCGGCGTGGTTTTGATCACGGTCTTTGAAAAACAAAATATTATAAAATTATTGAAATGATAGGGAGATACAGTCATGAAAATATATCAAAACGCAACTGAACTGATCGGCAAAACGCCGCTGCTCGAACTCACACATATCGAAAAAACACTTGGACTTAAGGCAAGGATACTTGCAAAGATTGAATATTTCAACCCCGCAGGCTCGGTCAAGGACAGGATTGCAAAGGCGATGATTGACGAGGCGGAGGCTTCGGGTAAGTTGAAGCCCGACTCGGTCATCATTGAGCCCACCTCAGGCAACACGGGCATAGGTCTCGCATCCGTCGCGGCGGCAAGAGGATATAAAATTATCATTGTTATGCCCGAAACAATGTCTGTCGAACGTAGACAGTTGATGAAGGCATACGGTGCCGAGCTTGTGCTGACCGAAGGTGCGAAGGGCATGAAGGGCGCGATTGCCAAGGCGGAAGAGCTTGCAAAAGAGATACCGAACAGCTTCATCCCCGGTCAGTTCGTCAATCCCGCAAACCCGCAGGCACATCGTGAAACCACGGGTCCCGAAATTTACGAGGATACCGACGGAAATGTAGATATCTTCGTCGCAGGTGTCGGCACGGGCGGTACGGTCACAGGCGTTGGTGAATATCTCAAATCTAAGAAGTCCGACATCAAGGTCGTTGCCGTTGAGCCTGCCACCTCTGCGGTTCTGTCAACCGGTGTTGCGGGATCGCACAAGATTCAAGGCATCGGCGCAGGCTTTGTTCCCGACGTTCTCAATACCAAGGTGTATGACGAGATCATTCCCGTTTCCAACGAGGATGCGTTTGCGACAGGTAAGCTGATCGGTAAGAGCGAGGGTGTGCTTGTAGGAATTTCCTCGGGTGCAGCGACTGCGGCGGCAATCGAGCTTGCAAAGCGTCCCGAAAATGAAGGAAAAACCATTGTCGTTTTGCTCCCCGATACAGGCGACAGATATTTATCTACGCCGCTGTTTGCGGACTAAAGCGGAATATCATAACGAGCAGTCAGCGCGTTACGTATCGATGAACTCAGGATCATGATTGTTGCCGAACCGCTTGAATTACCTACCTGATTATGGTATAATTGAAACAACCATCAACCGGAGGAACGCTATGATTATATCAACAAGAGGAAGATACGCTCTGCGCGTGATGCTCGACCTTGCCGAAAACGGAAACGGTGCATATATCGCCATGAAAAAAATTGCTGAAAGACAGGGGATCTCACTGAAATATCTGGAGCAGATTCTGCCTGTTCTGACGCAGAATAACATTATCGAAGGTATTTCAGGCAAGGGCGGCGGCTATCGTCTGACGCGCAAACCCGAAGAATATAATGTCGGTGAAATCCTGCGCCTGACCGAGGGAAATCTTGCACCTGTAGCCTGCCTTCAATGTAATGCCGAAAAGTGCGACCGTGCCGATAACTGTCCGACGCTTCCTATGTGGACTGAATTTCATCATATGGTTAATGAATATTTCGACAGTATTACACTATCGTCGTTAATTGAGCAGGAAAGATTTTCTCATAAGGAACAATGATCCGTCAGACCGTTTGAAACTCATCACAGATTATGAACAATTTGTAACGATCCAATCAGACCTATTGACATAGTAGGTGCATAGGTGTATAATACAGTCAAACTTAATACTTCAAACCGTTGAAGCGGAGATAACGGCAATGATGCCTTTACAGAGAACCTGTGGTGCTGAGAGTCAGGTAAGAAACAAGTTGTCAAATGGACCGCTGAGGGCGCAGTCAAATGTGGTTTTCACAAAGTATTCTGCGACGCTGCAGGCAAGCGTATAAATGCCGGGGATATGTTGGTATCCTGCTAAGCGCATAGGGTCGTTCCTATGAATCAAGGTGGCACCGCGGATAAGTGTTGCATATGCGAAGCAATATACGTTATTCGTCCTTGACAGAGAGTATATTTCTGTCAAGGGCGTTTTTGTTTTCTATACACTCCTTTGACATGAGATAGAAAGTCAAAGGAGTTTTTCCTATTAAGGAGGTAAGCACCATGCTGTTAAC
>JBGVOJ010000721.1:0-3427 GCA_045126415.1 Eubacteriales bacterium
ACTGTTCGTCTGATCGCGCATACGAAACGGGAATACGGCGGAACTGCGGCAGCGGTTCTGCTTGGGAACCGGGAATATCTTTCGGATCAGACCACACGGGATTTCCGCCGGATCGGTGTGTCCCATCTGCTGGTTGTCAGCGGGACGCATTTTTCCGTCCTGCTGACGCTGCTCACCCATACCATGATCCGTCTGCGGATCAACCGCCGAAAGCGGGCTGTGGTCAGTATTGGCATCATCCTGTTCTTTATGGCACTGACCGGATTTTCCGGTTCGGTTCTGCGTGCAGGGATCATGTACCTGATCGCACAGATTGCTCTGCTCGCCGACCGCCGGGTCAATTTTCTTCATTCACTCGCATTTGCAGGATCCTTGATCGTCCTGTTCAATCCGTATGCCGCCGCAGACTGCGGTCTTCAGCTTTCTTTTACCGCTGCATACAGTTGTCTGCTGTACAATTCGCTGAAATTGCTGCTGTACCGCCGGTATCGCGAATACAGAAAGGCCGCCGGAAAGCCGCGGAAAAAATTCAGCAGACCGAACCTGTTTGTCCGGCTCCTGCGGAACATCTGCGGAGTGATTGCCCTGACCGCCGTAGTCAACATCATGCTTCTGCCGCTGATCTGGCTGTATTTCGGAGAATTTTCGCTTCTCTCGATCCCGTCCAATATTATCTTTATCCCGATGGTGACATTCCTGATGTACCTGACGGGATTTTATCTGCTTCAGTATCCTCTCGGATTTCTCACGTACCCTCTCGCACAGGGAATCAACCGTTACTGCGCCTTTATGCAGGGAATTGCGGAAGCAATGTCGGAATGTGAAAACATCATACTTCCGATGAATTATTCCTTTACCGTATTCTTCCTCGCGCCGCTGACGGTGATGCTTGTACTGCTGCCGTTTGTGTCTCTGAAAACTATGCGCAGACTTGCGGCGGGAATTCTGGCGGTATTGCCTGTGTTTTTTTCTGTGCTCGGTATCGTCCGGACAACCGATCGTCCCAATGTATATTTCAGCTATGTCACAACCAAAGCGAAAAACGACGGATTTGTGCTGAAATCAGACGGAAAAACTTTATTCTGTGATATCTCCGACGGTTCCTACGGCTATCTCGCCGCGCTGACCGCCGAAATGTCGGAACTGCACTCCTGTGAAGTGGAAACGCTTGTGCTGACCCATTATCACAACAAGCATCTCCAGTATCTTGGCCGACTCTGCGAACGTGAAGTTCTGCGCAGTCTCGTTCTGCCGGAACCGACCGACGAAAGGGAAGAAGGGCTGTACCGGTCTCTCTGCAATACCGCGGAACGGGAAGGTATCGAAGTACACACAGTAAGAATCGGCGAGTCCTATTCTTTCGGTGATGCGGAAATCATTTTGCATGAGCGTATGTATTTATCCCGTTCCACGCATCCGGTGACGGCGGTTTCGGTAAATGCGTACGATAATCTCACGACCATTCTGTCTTGTTCCTTCAATCAGTCCCACGAATCGATCACGGAATACGCCGAACAGTCGGATTTCCTGATTTTCGGGCATCACAGCCCGGTATACAAAAAAGCCTTTGACCTGACGTTTGATGCCGAGCCAAAAGCTGTTCTTACAAGCGATGCTGCCTGTGACTATATGACCGAAGAGTTCCTCACGGAACTTGACGGTATGAATACAGTCCGCGAACCTGCGGACTGGGGGATCAGAATAGACCGAAACGGGAATTGCACCATAATAAAATAATAACCTGAAACAGAAGAATGATCGGCAGACCAACCATGAATTTTCCGTGTTTGGTTTTATGGCGGATGATCAGCATGGTGAGCAGCATCGCTGGTGCTCCGCCGATCGCGGCAATCAGAAGCAGCGTGTTTTCCGGAATCCGCCATTCATGCCGTACCGCGCGTACTTTGTCGACGATCGTGGCGACAGAGGCGGCGATGGAAATCAGCGTGAACACACCGAGCAGGATTCCCTGCATCTGAAGGTTCCCCGTCATCATGCGTCAAATTCATGAGCACGGGCCTGTGCCATTTTGTCGCAGCGTTCGTTATACGGATGTCCCGCGTGTCCCTTTACCCAGACGAACGTCACTTTGTGGATTTCGCAGAGCTCCAGAAGCTGTTCCCATAAGTCGGGATTCAATGCCGGGGAATTGTCGGAACGCTTCCAGCCGCGCTTTTTCCAAGAAGCCGCCCATCCCTTCTGCATTCCGTCACAAAGATACTTGGAGTCCGTGGTCATCCGGACTTCGCACGGCCGGTTCAGCGCGGACAACGCCATGATCGCCGCCGTCAGTTCCATAC
Organism: Eubacteriales bacterium; assembly: GCA_045126415.1. Lineage (GTDB taxonomy): Bacteria > Bacillota > Clostridia > Oscillospirales > CAG-272 > UMGS1696. Next base: position 2,301 of record JBGVOJ010000721.1, read on the forward strand.
GATTATTTGTAGTGTCCGGTTCACCGCCGGACATTTCTTTTTCTCTCGTCCCATACACAAGAACGGCACCCCATCCTCCGGGACCGGGATTCCGCAGACATGATCCGTCCGTATAAATTTCCACCTGCATTATAAATTCACTCCGTCATTCCATTGAATTTCCGTTCAATTATAGCATATCCCTTTTAAGATTTCAAGAGGAAACCGAACTCCCGGGTTCCCAGCCGGTGACACAGTAGCAAAAAACGACGGCAGACATATACTTCAGGTGAGGGGAGACCTCAGCCCTCAAGAAAAGTAAGAGAAATCGGAGGAACATTTTCAAGATTATGGACTACAGAAAAAACATGAATACACCGCGCGATATGGTGGATGATGAAATGCTGCTGCGCCTGATGCGGGAAGCGGAACCGGTTGTGGCAACATTCGGAGGCATTGTCCGGAGAGAAAACCGCCGGAGAAGCAATACCGGAAACTGCGGCTGCCGAACGTCCGAACGTCGTGAGGAACAGCATGAACACCGCTCCGGAAACCGCTGCGGATGCGACAGTGAGGAATACGGCAGGGAGCATGGCCGCAGAGAATCCGGAAAGGATTGCGGCTGTGATCATGATCGCCGTGAGCAGGAATGGAATGGAGGCAAATGCGAAGGCAGAAACCGTTCCTGTGATTCCTGTATCGATGATGAACGGATGAAGTATTTCCGTCTTGCGATGGCGTATGTTCCGTGGCAGGAATGGGAGAAAATTCACGAGGACGAAACGGCGCTGGCACGCGGTACTTTGTTTGAAGACCTCGATCTGCCGTGGTATCAATCTGCCTGTGACAGAGAAAACGGAACCTGCAGAAAATGCGGCGACAACCGGTAAAAGGAGCATGGGAAAATATGAATGATCAGAAAAAACTGAAAAAGATGATCGAAACCTACTCTTTCGTATTATATGAGACCGCGCTGTATCTGGATACGCATCCGGATTGCCGTGCGGCACTTCGACATTATGCGAAATACCGCGAAAAACTTCTGGAAGCAGTGCGTATGTACGAAGAAGAGCACGGTCCTCTGACGATACACGGCAATAAATCCTGTGATTCCTGGGACTGGGTCAAGGAACCGTGGCCGTGGGAAC
>JBGVOJ010000722.1:0-1479 GCA_045126415.1 Eubacteriales bacterium
CACCTTCTGATTGTCGGCCGTAAGGATGAAGCAAAACAATATCTCAGCTATTTTTCCTCTCTCGGAGACAGCCGTGAGATGCTTGAATTTGAAGTCGGGAATCGCTGGAAGGAAGAAAACCTGATTTCACTGCTTGTGCACAATCTTCAGCTCTACAGTTCGCTTCGTCTGCACGATAAGAAGAAAACACCCGAACAGCAGGTTGAAATCGCGCATCAGCTGGAAAGTCTGTATTCCATTTATAACCTGAAAGAAGAGTACAGATTCTATACTCCTCTCGCATGGGCGTATGCGGGAATGGAAGATGCGGAGAAAACGCTGTTCAATCTCCGCCGTGCCGCACTTGCTGCTGCGGAACAGGACAATCCGGAAGGCAAGTATGCAAAATCTGTCATCTGGAACAGCCCCAAAGACAACCGCGATGCAGTTGCCGAAGAACTCGCAGATCCCCGTTACGATTTCGTACGTGATACATCGGAATTCGCCGAGATTCTTTCAATTATCGCAAAATAAAGCTGTTATAACCCAAAATGAGCACTTCTTTTGAAATGCTCATTTTGTTTTTCGAAAACTCCGCTGAAACCTCCCGGAATTATTACGCAGTTCACAGATTTATGCTATACACAGGAAGAGAAACATGAGTTTTGACTATCGGAAATCCATCGATTTTCTGCTGGAACACAGCAGGAAAGTGATTCAGTACCGTCTGCACAAAGAGATCCTCCGTAATCTGACCGAAGCGGAAGAAGCAGCTCTTCTCGAAAAGGTAATGTCTCCCCGACTACCGGCTGCTTCTGACCCACATCAAGCCAAACGGCTACATCGGAACCGGTATGCATTCATGGGAGAAATTCAAATCTTCACAACATTTGAACCTACATACCGTTACCGATAAACAGATATTGAGGACAAACCACATTATATTAATAATACATATATATTTCAATAAACGATTTCGCAGAAGAATTGTTACACCGGAAAAGGAAAATATTTCGAAATTTTTACTGTAACAAGATAACCATCCCCTCGTTTATTATGATACAATATGATTTGGAGGGATAGCCATGAAACGATTTATTTCTTTTGTGCTGATGATTTTTCTTCTGCTCAGCATTTTTTCAAGCTGCACAGTATCGTCTGAAACCTCTGTGGAATACACCTTCCCCAATGCGGAATACGCCGTAAATGCCGCGGATATGGCAGTTGTCGGGGATACAATCTACTACATTTCGGACGAAAAGGTTTACGAAACCGCATCGGCACTGCCGGTATTCGAAGAATTTCCGGTCAGCCGAATTGCTGCTGCCGGTGACGAACTTGCCATGTTCGGCGGCGGTCAGGTAAAAATCGGAGAACGTCTGTATCACATCGGAAACGATGAAATTGCCAGCTTTGTCGTTGTGAACAACACAATCTGCTGGGTGTATTATGAAAACACTCATCCAAAGCTCGGATTTTATAACATGAACAATGATGACA
>JBGVOJ010000723.1:0-3440 GCA_045126415.1 Eubacteriales bacterium
CGCAGCGCATGAAGGTTTTCCTACATAGATGCACGTAATTGGTCGTGATTTTTCGTACAAAATAATTCAGGAACACAGCATTTTTTATATTTATCTCTTTTATCTCTTTATCATATTAAAATCTTATGTGAACGAACGAAAGGAAATCCTATGGCTAAGAAACAGACCAGCAAGGTTCGTGTCATGATGCTCGGCGGTCTGAACGAGATCGGCAAGAACATTGCGGTAATCGAATATGAAAACGACATGATCGTCATTGACTGCGGGCTCGCTTTCCCGGACGAGGACATGCTCGGCGTTGACCTCGTGATCCCGGATTTCACCTATCTGGAAAAGAACGCAGACCGTATCCGCGGCATCCTTCTGACACACGGACACGAAGACCACATCGGCGGTATTCCTTATCTGCTCAAGCAGATCAATGTTCCCGTGTACGGTACCCGTCTGACGCTCGGAATTCTCGAAAGCAAGCTCGCGGAACACAAGCTGCTCGGTGAACGCGACCTCGTGACGGTGGAAGCGGGGACTGTTCTGAAGCTGGGTACATTCAAGTGTGAATTCATCCGCGCAAACCATTCCATCGCCGACGCGTGCATGATCGCAATCCGCACCCCCGTCGGTACGATCCTCCATACCGGTGACTTCAAGCTGGACGTCTCCCCCGTCAGCGGAGAAATGATGGACCTCACCCGTATCGGCGAATACGGCCGCGAAGGCATCCTTCTCCTGATGTGCGAAAGCACAAACATCGACCGTGCGGGCTTCACGCCATCGGAACGCGTGGTCGGTTACGCTCTTGACCAGATCTTCATGACGCACACGGACAACCGCGTCATCATCGCGACATTCTCCTCCAATGTTCACCGCGTACAGCAGATCATCAACTCGAGTGTAAAGTTCGGCCGCAAAGTAGCGATCACGGGGCGCAGCATGATCAACGTCGTCGGCGCGGCAGTGGAACTGGGATACATGGACGTACCGGAACACGCACTGATCGACATCGCCGACATCGGAAAGTATCCGCAGGAAATGATCACGATCATCACAACCGGTTCGCAGGGTGAACCGATGTCCGCGCTGTACCGCATGGCGTTCGCCGATCATTCGCAGGTGGAACTGACGCCGAACGACCTGGTTGTTCTGTCGTCCCACGCGATTCCGGGCAACGAAAAGCTGGTCAGCCGCATCATCAACGAGCTGTACAAGAAGGGCGTAAGCGTTTATCACGATGAAGCGGTCGTACACGTTTCCGGTCACGCATGTCAGGAAGAGCTGAAGCTGATCCACGCGCTGACGAAGCCGAAATTCTTCATGCCGATCCACGGCGAATACCATCACCTGATGCAGCACAAGGAACTTGCGGAATTCATGGGCATGGATCCGAAGAACATTTTCGTCTGTGACATCGGTCAGGTTCTCGAACTTGACCACGACTCCTGCAAGAAGAACGGCACCGTCACGAGCGGCCGCATGCTGGTCGACGGCTACGGCGTCGGCGACGTCGGCAACATCGTTCTCCGCGACCGCCGTCATCTGGCGCAGGATGGTCTGATCGTTGTGGTTGCCACAGTGGACGTGGACGAAGCGACGATCGTTTCCGGACCGGACATCATCTCGCGCGGTTTTGTGTATGTGCGTGAAAGCGAAGAACTCATGGACGCCGTCCGCGAAATGGTACGCGATGTCCTCTGCGACACGCTTGATTCGGGTGTCACGGAATGGACGCAGATGAAGACCGCCGTCAAGGATACCCTGTCGAAGTACCTCTACACCAAAACCAAACGCAAGCCGATGATCCTGCCGGTCATTATGAATGTATAAATGGGATTCTTGGGAAAAACATTTTTGAAAAAAAGTTTTTCCCAAACCCTTTTCAAAAAACTTTTAATCTGTTACAGGACAAAGAAAGGTTTAAATTTATGGTAAAGCATATTATTCTGTGGAAACTGAAGGAATCTCTCTCCGAAGAGGAAAAGACGGCCGCACGTGCGGAAGCAAAGCGTCGTCTGGAAAATCTGAACGGTAAGATTGACGGGATGATCTCCCTGAAAGTTGTGACCGACCGTCTGCCGTCTTCGAACGCGGACATGATGCTGGATTCCGAATTTGAGACTGTGGAAGCTCTGGCGGGCTACCAGACCAACCCGCTCCACGTAGAGGCTGCTACTTATGTAAGAAGCGTGGTCGAAGCGCGTCTCTGCCTTGATTTCTGATATGGCGTATACGGGCAAAAAGGCGGAGCTTCTCTCTCCTGCCGGAAACTATGAAAAAATGAAAGCCGCCGTGAATTACGGCGCGGATGCCGTATATCTTGCCGGGAAAAGTTTCGGCATGCGTGCGGCGTCGGGAAATTTCGACCGCGAGGAACTGATCGCGGCGGTTTACTACTGCCACAAGCACGGTGTGAAGATTTACATCACCGTAAACGTCATGCCGCACACGCATGAGTACGAAGAACTGCGCGGCTACATCAAATTCCTTGATGCGATCGGCGTGGACGCGGTGATCGTGGCGGACATCGGCGTGCTGATGACGGTACGCGAAATCGCGCCGAAGATGGAGATTCATATTTCTACGCAGACGAGTGCGGTCTCCGCTGCGGCGTGCATCGGCTGGCACAAGTTGGGTGCGAAGCGTGTCGTACTGGCGCGTGAGCTGTCACTGGAGGATATCAAGGAGATCCGCGCGAACATTCCGGATTCTCTCGAACTGGAGACGTTCGTCCACGGCGCGATGTGCATTGCGTACAGCGGACGCTGTCTGCTGTCGAACTATTTCACCGGACGCGACGCGAACCACGGTGCGTGCGCGCAGTCCTGCCGGTGGAAGTATTCCCCGACGGCGATCGACCTTGCGGAAGCGAACCGTCCGGACGTTCCGTCGGTGGTTTCGGCGGAAGAGGAAAAGGGCGAGACCTTCTTCATCGCGTCGAAGGATATGTGCATGATCGAGCATATTCCGGAACTGGAGGAAGCGGGAATTTCGAGCTACAAGATCGAAGGACGTGTCAAGAGCGCGTACTACACGGCGGTCGTGACGAATACATACCGTCTCGCGATCGACGAATACCGGCGTGACCCGTCCGCATATACCTTTAAGGAAGAATGGGCGCGCGAGCTGGACGGTGTCAGCCACCGCGAATACGGCACGGGCTTTTTCTTCACGCCTCCGCACGAGGATGCGAACGTGGTGCATGAACTCGGCTACATCCGCGAAAAGGCATACATCGCGACGGCAGTGGTGGATTCGCTCGTTCCGGACAAAGACGGCATGTACGACGTCCTGTTCATCCAGCGGAACAAGCTCACGGCAGGCGAACCGGTGGAACTGATCTCCCCCGGTCACGTCGGACGTGCGTTCACGGCGGACACCCTGCGCGACGCGCAGAACCGTCCGATCCCGTCGGCACCGCATCCGTCGATGTACTTCAAATTAAAAGT
>JBGVOJ010000724.1:0-3906 GCA_045126415.1 Eubacteriales bacterium
CGCGCAGACACCGCAGATTTTTGCAGGTATGAACCTCCATCACACCGTCCTCGGACGCGGTACAAACGATCACAAGCAGCCGATGCACTTCCGCTGGCAGTCTCCGGACGGTACCGACATCACGGTCTTCAAACTCGACGACGCTCAGGGCTACGGCGATTTTCCGTGCCATTTTGCCGGGGAAGGCGATACCCGTGACGCGCAGATCGATTCCATTGCGGCACGTATCAAGCCGTACACGGATTTCCGTACGGAAGCGGCGAACGCCCCGGTGCTGATGCTTCTCGACGCGATCGACCACAACAACTGGAATCCTGCGACTTCGAAGTACGTCGAAGCGCTCAAACGTCTCTATCCCGACGCGGAAGTGTACCACACCAACATTGAAGAAATGTGTAAGGCGGTTGACGAATATCACGACGAACTTCCGATATTTGCCGGTGAACTCAACGAAACCACGAAGAAGCCGGGCGGGTACGCGCATCTCATCACGAACACGCTGTCCAGCCGCTATCCGCTGAAAAAGGCTAACGACGAGCTGGAAACACGGCTTGAAAAGATCGTTCAGCCGCTGTATGCCTACGGTAAATCCCGTTCCCGCGACGGATTCCTGAAGCTCGCGCAGAAATACCTTATCATGAATCACCCGCACGACTCCATCTGCGGCTGCTCCATCGACCAGGTTCACCGCGACATGATGTACCGCTTCGACCAGAGCCGTCTGCTGACCGTGGAAATTCTCGACCGTATTTACGGCTCCATGCGGAACGGCAGCTTTGCTGCACCTTCGGCGATTGCCGAAAATGCGCGTGATGCAAAGATCGTCCGCATTTACAACCCGCTGCCGTACACCATGCACCGCATGATCGAATGTGACATTCACTTCGAAAAGAACTGGGGCAAATATGCGGAACCGTTCGGCTACGAAAGCATCTGCAAGTTCAAGCTGTTTGACAAGGAAGACAACGAACTCCCGTACGGCATCACCGACATCAAAACCTACGGCGGCGAGGATGTCTACACCGTTTCCTTTGAAGCCGACCTGATCGCAAGCGGTCTGACCGATATCGAAGTCCGTCCGTCTCCCACGCCGACCCGCTATCTCACCAAACTTCCGACGACCGCGGCATCTGCCGAAAATAATGATATCTCGATTTCAGTCAATCCGGACGGCAGCATCTCCCTCACCGACAAGCGCACCGGCGTGACCTATCCGAACCTGCTCGGCATCGTGGACGACGGCGAGATCGGCGACGGCTGGTTCCACTGCAATCCCGCCATCGACCGCACGGTCACCAACACGACAGCAAGCATTGAAAAGTGTGAAAACAGCATCAACCGTGTGACTTTCAAGATCACCCAGACCCTCCGTCTCCCCGAAGCGATTGACCGTACCAACCATGGTATCCGCCGTTCGGAAACCTACGTGGACGAGATTGTTATCCATTACGTCACCCTGTACCGCACAGAAAAGTATATCACAGTAAAGACAGTTGTCGAAAATAAAGCTCTCGACCACCGCATGAAGCTTCGTCTCGCAACCGATATCACCGGTGACCGCTACATCGCAGGTTCGGCGTTCGCGTTCGTAGAGCGTGCGACGGATTCTGACCCCGACACTGCGGACTGGAAAGAAACGGCGGTTGTCGAAAAAGCAATGAACGGCATGGTTCTCAGGCGCGGCGAAAATTCCGGTCTTGCGTTCCTCTCCAAGTACGGTCTGCACGAATGTGCGGTCACGTCCGACGGCAACATCGATATCACGCTTCTCCGCTGCTACCGTAAGACGGTCGGCACGGACGGCGAACCGGACGGTCAGCTCGTCGGTACACACGAATTCGAATACGCGCTCCTTCCTCTGACCGACGCAGATGAACTTTCGGCGGTTGCCAAACTTGGTGATTCGCTCAAAACCGGACTTCTCACCGTCACGACCATCGGCCAAACCGGCGCATCCTATGCGGCAGGTCTGGACATCCGTGAGGACAGCTTCGTCTTCTCAACCGCCAACAAGCTTGCGGACGGTATGGAATTCCGTCTCTATAACTGCGCGGACGAAACGAAGACCGGTGTCATCGGTCTTCCGGCAGGCGCAAAAACCGCAGCCCTCACCGAAATTGACGGACGTCCGATCGAATCTCTCAAAATCAACGACGGCACGATCGAGCTGACCCTCGGCCGGTGGAAGATTGCGACCGTGAAGGTTACATTTTAAAATAATAGACAGGTGACTAAATTGAAGTATTACTTAGGTTTTGACATCGGCGGGACGAAATGCGCGGTCGTCATCGGGGACGAATCCGGCAACGTCGTTGTAAAAACGAAAATCCCCACCACAACCGTGGACGAAACTCTTGCGAGCATCTTCGACATTGCAGAAGGGTACGTGAACGAATACCATCCCGTCTCCGTCGGCATCAGCTGCGGCGGCCCGCTCGATCCTGAAAAAGGCATTATCATGTCCCCGCCGAACCTTCCCGGCTGGGACAACGTCGAGATTGTCCGCATGGTGCGCGAACGCTTTGAACTCCCCGCCGTTCTCTGCAACGACGCGAACGCCTGTGCCCTCGCGGAATGGCGTTACGGCGCGGGAAAAGGCTCGAAAAACATGGTCTTCCTTACCTTCGGCACAGGTCTCGGAGCGGGAATCATCATCGACGGAAAAATCTACAACGGCGCAAACGGCAATGCGGGCGAAGTCGGACACATCCGTCTCGACCGCTTCGGTCCCGTCGGCTACGGGAAAAAAGGTTCCTTCGAAGGCTTCGCCAGCGGCGGCGGCATTGCCCAGCTCGGAAAAACGGCAGCTGTCGAAAAACTGCAGTCCGGCAAAACAACAGGTTACTGCAAATCCTTTGACGAACTCGACACCGTAACCGCGAAAACCATCGCCGATGCAGCTGACGCGGGGGACGAAACGGCTCTCGAAGTTTACGGACTCTGCGCGGATATGCTCGGGTACGGCCTGTCGATTCTCGTCGATATCCTCAACCCCGAAGTGATCGTCATCGGTTCGATTTTCCAGCGTTCGGCAAACCTCCTCCGCGACCGTATGGATGCCGTCATGCGCCGCGAATGTCTGCCGATTTCATACGAAGCCGTCAAAGTCGTCCCAGCGGCACTTGCAGATGACCTTGGCGACAAGGCTGCTCTCGCTCTTGCACAATCCGTAATCACAGAATAAGGACACAAATCATGGAAACAATCAATGAACTCACCGCCCGTTATCCCGGTCTCGCGGACTGTGCGGCGGAAATCGAAAAAGCAGCCGATCTGATCATCGGCTGCTATAGAAATAATCACGTTCTCTATGCCTGCGGCAACGGCGGCAGTGCGGCGGATTCCGACCACATCGTCGGCGAACTGATGAAGGGCTTCCTCAAAAAACGCCCTGTTGACCCGGAATTCCGCGCAAAACTTGCTGAAGCGTACCCCGAGCAGGCGGATTTTCTCGCGGACAATCTCCAGTGCGGACTTCCCGCCGTATCGCTGCACTCCCAGTCGGCATTGCTGACCGCGTTTGCGAACGACGTCGACGCATCCATGATGTACGCGCAGAACATCTTCACTCTCGGCAAACCGGACGATATCCTGATTGCCATCAGCACTTCCGGCAACTCGAAAAACGTCGTGAACGCCGCGAAAATCGCGAAAATGATCGGCGTGAAGGTGATCGCCCTCACCGGAGCAAAGCCGTGCGCGCTCGACGCGCTCGCGGACTGCATCATCCACGTCGGCGATACGGAAACCTATCGTGTGCAGGAACTCCATCTGCCGGTTTACCACTGGCTCTGCGCGAGAGTGGAAGAGGAGTTTTATCAGGAATAACTAATTTCGGCGGATGACTAAAAACAAAAAATACCGTGTATCGGAAAAATACACGGTATTTTGCGTTAATCAAGTCCG
>JBGVOJ010000725.1:0-2295 GCA_045126415.1 Eubacteriales bacterium
ACTGTTCGGTTGGATGGCAAACGACGGCGGTACGCTTCTGCTTCGGGAGGAACTGCTGAACAATCTCCCTGAAGAAAACACCGCCGTGATCGAGCAGATGAATACGGTCTGTGATACCATTCAGAATGTGTTCGAGATCAAAGGACTGTCTGTGTCCGATGAACGAAAGGCAGAAGCGATCTACCTCACCTGCCTTGTCGGTCGGGAGGATGACGAAAATTTCTATAACGATCTGGCGGATTGTTTCCTGTACGCCGATGCGGAAAATGATGTGTTCGATTGGATCACAGTTGTGTTCGGCGTGGAAATCTCCGAAGAAGATCGTGAGATGATTGAAAAATTGAATAACGACGGAGGATTTGGTATGCAGAAAACAAAGAATGAACTGATGATGGAGCTGAAAGAAACGCAGAGCTTCATTGATGCCTGTGAAGTGGCGCAGTCCTATGATCTTGGAATGGATGAAGCGACCTACGAAAAATATAACAACGCCGTGGAGCGTCAGAAGGAAATCGGCGAACTTCTTGCGTCGATGGAGGAACAACATCTTGGCATCCGAACTGTGGCACAATTCCGCAGGAAGGAACCTGTTCTCCAACAGGACGAATGCGAAATCGAAAAAGTTGTGGAACTGTCCCGTGAAGAATTCCACCACTTCAAAAACAATCTGTTGGATGATTACGATTTCATCTCCGAAAACAGCGATCTTATGTGCGTGGACAAAACCGGAACAACCCACTGCATTCTCGTTCTCGGTGACGATTATGATGAAGGAATTCTCGTCAACAGCGAGGGCAGCTCCTATGCCAGATACTCCGCACTGCTTCCGAATGCCCGGTCATTTATCGAACAGCAGATGGGACAGGAAACCAAATTGACCCTGTGGCAGCTGATGTCCTGCGGTCTGGAAGACGTGCATCTGGTGGACACAGATGAGGAACACGACCTCGCCACCATCGTGGAACTGAATCAGGGAACGCTTTCCGTGGCGGGAAGATCGGCGTGGAGTGATGTTCTCTCCGCAAAAGTGGAAGGAATCTACAACGGTTACTACGGTACGCACATTGCCGTCAGCGGATGTGATCCCCAGCGGCTGGCGGAATTTTCCTTCATGCTGGCGGGACACTGCGATGCCGAGGACTACGACATTTGGGTGAATAAACACGGTCAGGAGCAGGACATCGGTCCTGTTTTTTCTATGTAAACGGGAGGATTTATGAAAACAGCGACCATCACAATCACCTACGATGAAGAAAAACTTGCGGCTCTCCGGCTGTACCTTGGTCAGAAAAATCAGACGGTGGAGGAAGAACTTCTCGCCGCCACGGACAATCTGTACACGAAAACGGTGCCGGGCAATGTGCGGGAATTCATTGATCTCCGTGCCGGGAAAACGGTGAGCGAACCGAAAAAGCGCAAGCCGAAACCGCAGGCTGAAATGGAACCCACCGATAATGACAGCGCAGGTGATATCAGTTGAGGACACAGCGATTCGGGATTGAAATTGAGATGACCGGCATCACCCGTGCGATGGCGGCGAGGATTATTGCCGGTTATTTCGATACGCAGGCAACCTATGTCGGAGGTCAATATGATGCCTATTCCGTCCGTGACAGCGAAGACCGGCAGTGGAAAATCGTCAGCGACTCGTCAATCCGTCCGGAATCCGGTCGTGATACCAGACCCAATCAGAATTACAAAGTGGAATTTGTTTCGCCGATCTGTGTGTACTCCGACATCGAAACCATACAGGAAATCATCCGGTCTCTCCGTGCAGGCGGCGCGAAAGTCAACGACTCCTGCGGGATTCATGTGCATGTGGATGCGTCAACCCACAATGTAAAAACGCTCCGGAACATCGTCAACATCATGGCGGCGAAGGAAGATCTGCTGTACAAAACCTTGAAGGTGAATGTGGATCGTGAGCGATACTGTCAGAAAGCGGACACCCGATTCCTCGATGAATTGAACAGCAAGCGTCCGATGGATATGAATCAGCTTGAAACTATGTGGTACAACGGTGACAGCGGACGGAATCAGCACTACAACTCGACGCGGTACCATGCGCTCAATCTTCATAGTGTGTTTTCAAAAGGAACTATTGAGTTCCGTCTGTTTAATTCCACGCTCCATGCAGGCGAGGTCAAGAGCTATATCCAGCTCTGCCTTGCCATCAGTCATCAGGCACTGATTCAGAAAAGTGCGTCCCACACACGAACCCAGAGCAGCAACGAGAAGTATACTTTCCGCACATGGCTTCTCCGTCTTGGTCTGATCGGCGATGAATTCAAAACC
>JBGVOJ010000726.1:0-3402 GCA_045126415.1 Eubacteriales bacterium
AAGCCCCGAAATTGCGGGCGTTTCCCGCAAAAGGGTACAATTATCCCGTGACAGACTCCTTTCAGCTTAAAAAGAAGTAGCGACAAAGGTTGTATACCAAGTTTGTCAGCCCAATATTGAACGCGGATCGCTCAATACCGACGGAACGCACCGTCAAGCCGAGGCCAAGAAAGCGCATGAAACTCATGCGGTCATTGATCGGACACTCGGTCTGGTCGTCCGAAAGATTGTATAATCTTTGCAGAATGATGGTTTTAAACAGCAAAATACAATTATACGGATGTCTCCCTGCGTTGCTTTTTCTCTCACGAATGAGTGCGAGAGCGATGGTAGGGCGAAAACTATCCCCGTCGATGACTTTCAGCCGTTCCAGGCAGTCTATCCACAGTTCTCGAGTAGCTATTACGTCGCCAATCGAAACAAAATAGCCCTACAAATTATTTTCCCGACGTCTCCTGTCCGTAGTATGCATTTTTTCCATGCTTGCGGAAATAGTGCTTGTCAAGCAGGTGCTGATCGATCTCGGAGGTGCTCGGGTTCAACCGCTCGGTGAGCAGCGCCATTTTGGCGACCTCCTCGAGCGTGACGGCGTTCTCCACCGCCTTTTCGGGGCTCTTGCCCCACGTGAACACGCCGTGATTCTTCACAAGCATTGCGGGGATCGCCTCAATGTCGCTCACCGCCTCGGCGATCACCTTGCCCGTGTTCCACTCATACGCCTCGTCGATCTCCTCATGCGTGAGCGCACGGGCGCAGGGCACGCTGCCGTAAAAGGCATCGGCGTGCGTGGTGCCGTAAGCGGGGATCGCTCTGCCGCTTTGCGCGAAGGCAGTCGCGTAGCTCGAATGGGTATGCACGATGCCGCCGAGCGTCGGATATTGCTTATAAAGGTACAAATGTGTGGGCAGGTCGCTTGACGGTCGGTAATTTCCCTCAACGGTATTGCCTTTTTCGTCCACGACCACCATATCACCTTCCCGCATCGTGTCATACGGCACGCCGCTTGGCTTGATGACGATCAGCCCCGTTTCACCGTCTCTTGCCGACACGTTGCCCCAGGTCAGCACCACCAGCCCGTTTTTCACCAGCGCAAGATTTTGCTCAAATACTCTTTTTTTCAGTTCCTCTAACATCACAGCACCTCCGAGGCGAGCTTTTCGACGGCAAGCCCCTTTTTGTATTGCTCCATAAAGGCGTTGAAGGCGGCGATCTCCGCATCGCTTGCCGTGAGCGTTGATTTTTCGGCGCTTTCAAAAATGCCGTCAAGGAAAGCCGACAAGCTACCCTTGCCGCAAAGCACGAACAGCGCAAGCACCGCAATGCTCAATCTGCCAGAGGTGGACGCACTCTCTTTCGGTATTCTCTACCGCGCCCATAGGGAGATATTTCTTGGTCGGCCAGAACATACGGATGTCTCCCTGCGTTGCTTTTTCTCTCACGAATGAGTGCGAGAGCTATGCATCAGCTTTTTCCATAGCCGCCGTCGCCCGATTGGCTTCCCGGATCCTGTCATATACCTTATCGGAGAATTTTCGGGAACGGTCATACCTGTACAGGCCGTTCTGTTCCTGCTCGATGTCGGTCAGCTGTGTGTAGCAGAATCCGCAGACACGCGGATGCTCCAGCAATGCGGCGGTCAGACCTGCATACCGATCTGCAAATTCTTCTTCCGACTGCGGTCTACTTCCATATCCCCAGCCGCCCGGTTCTCCGGGATTCCAGACGGTACCACCGTATTCACTGACCCAGAAAGGCTGCCCCTTGTACTGATTCAGACGGCAAACCTCTTTATGGATGGGATTGTGATAGGTTTCCGGGTCGTCTGTCATGCAGGCAAGAGACCGCCGCAGCACTTCCGGATCCTGGTTATAATCATGCACATCAAACATATCCGTATCAAAATGCACACCGCCCGAAGCATCGATCACGGGACGGTAAGGATCCAGTTGTTTGGCAATCTGCCACATGGTCCGCTGTTTTTCTTCATCCAGTTCTTCTCTCCGCCAGTAGGTTTCATTTTCCGGCATCCATCCGATGATACAGGGATGGCTGTAATCCCTGTTCACGATTTCCGTCAGTTCCGCTATACTGCGCGTAAAAGCAGCGGGACTGGTACGGATCGGATTGCACGCACTTTCTCCCCATACAATGTACCCCAGTCTGTCCGCCCAGTACAGGGAACGGGGTTCAAAAGCCTTCTGGTGGAACCGGGCACCGTTGAAGCCCAAATCCATGGACAGCAGGATATCGTTCTTCAGATCCGCATCTGTCGGCGCCGTATAGATCCCTTCCGGATAAAATCCCTGATCCAGAATGGTACGCATAAACAACGGTCGGCCGTTCAGATACAGTCCATCCTTACGGACTTCCACCGAACGCATTCCGAAATAACTTCTGACACAGTCTCCCGTATCCAGTGTCAGCACCAGATCGTACAGATTCGGCTGTCCCACATCCCAGAGTACGGGATCCGGAACCGGCAGCATCATGGTCGCCTGCCCGCCGACAACTGGCACGGAACCTTCACTGATGATTTTTCCTTCCAGAGACACCTGCGCCGTTACGGTATTGCCGCCACGGATCTCCATCTGTACCAGCACCTGCTCGTTCTGTACAAACGGCGTGATCCTGGCAGAGCAGATGTAGTCTTCCGGCAGAAATTCCAGCCAGACTGTCTGCCAGATTCCGGTGGTACGGGTATAGTTTGTCCCCCATGACTCCCGGGAAATCGCCTGTTTCCCGCAGGGTTGCATTCTGGAGCGGATGTCATTGGCCGCATATACGATCAGTTCATTTTCTCCCGGGTGCAGCAGTTTGGTCACATCCAGGGCAAAAGGCGTATATCCGCCGCTGTGTTCTCCGGCCTTTCGGCCATTGACCCATACCACGGCCCGAAAATCCACAGCCCCGAAGTGCAAAAGGGTTCGGCCTGTCAGGCACTCCTCCTGTAGCTCCACTGTACGGCGATACCAGACAGCCGGGATAAAATCGGTAAATCCGATGCCGGAAAGACGGCTTTCGGGGCAGAACGGCACCAGGATCTCTCGGACATCTTCCCGCTGAAACTGCTCTGTCTGAAACAAATGCCGTTCCATGCCGGTGTTTTCCGGATCCATAAAGAACTTCCACGTCCCGTTGAGGTTCATCCACCGGTCCCGTGCGAACTGCGGCCGGGGATACTCCGGACGGGGGATATCATAGTTTTTCATAGAAAAAACCCTCCTTTTTCATTACGGGGAACCTCTAAAAATTTGTTCCCAGCATAAAATTTTGCGATTCAACGGCGAAAAAATGAAATCAGAGCGGCGAATCGCATTCCTGCCTCAAATTTCACGTATATGTTGGGGCTGGAAGCCCCGAAATTGCGGGCGTTTCCCGCAAAAGGGTACAATTATCCCGTGA
>JBGVOJ010000727.1:0-2206 GCA_045126415.1 Eubacteriales bacterium
TCATCGTCTTCTGCCACAAGTTCGTTGAAATGATGCAGGATAAATTCAATATTGGTTCCCGTGCAGGCGTTGTTGATTACCTTACAGTCATACTGCGATTCCATGTGATCCCGGAACAGGTTCGCCCAGCAGTATCCGTTCGGGTTTCTTGCAAATCCTGCGGTAATCGGTTCTCCGTCCTGCTGAAATCCGCTGCCGCCTACACCGTGGGTGATGGAATCTCCGAGGAGCTTGATTCGGACGGTATGGTCAGGCAGGATCAGTTTTGTGGTGATTTTAACAACGGACTGATTCATATGTCCCTCCATTTTTATATGTACTTTTATTTTTCCCTCTACATTTCGTGAATTTTATAGTATTTATATCAAACATCATTTCCATACGATATTTTTTTGATTTATCGGTTTGCGAGGATTTCGTCGATTTCCTTCAGTTCCTCTTCGCTGAGGTTCATGTTGTCCAGTGCCATGACGTTTTCCACTACCTGTTCGGGCTTGGATGCACCGATGAGCGCGGAGGTGACCACGGGATTGCGGAGAGCCCATACCAGTGCAAGCTGTGCAAGACTCTGACCGCGTCTTTCCGCAACCGCGTTGAGCGCGCGGACGGTTTTCATGAGATTTTCGTTGATGTCGGACGCACGGAGGAATCTGGGGTCATGGATCGCACGGGAGTCTTCCGGAATGCCGCCCAGGTAACGTCCGGTAAGTCTGCCGCCGGCGAGAGGACCGAACGCCATGATGCCGACACCTTCTTCCGCGAGAATGTCGGTCAGACCGTGTTCGATGCCGCGGTTGAACATATTGTAGTTCGGCTGATGGATGAGCATGTGCATCCCCATGTCCTTCATGCACTTGATCGCGCGTCTCGCCTGATCGGGATTGTAGTTGGAGATGCCGGCGTAGAGTGCTTTACCGCTCTTGACGATGTCATAGAGCGCACCCATGGTTTCTTCGATGGGAGTGCCGTCGTCGGGTCTGTGGTGGTAGAAAATGTCCACATAGTCGAGGTTCATTCTCTTAAGGGACTGGTCGATGCTGGCAATGAGGTACTTGCGGGAACCGTCGTTGCCGTAGGGGCCCTTCCACATATCGTAACCCGCCTTGGTGGAGATCACCAGTTCGTCACGCCAGATATGCCAGTCGCGGCGCATGTGTTCGCCGAAGTTGCGCTCCGCTTCGCCGTACGGCGGTCCGTAGTTGTTGGCGAGGTCGAAGTGGGTGATACCGTTGTCAAACGCGGTACGGAGAATCTTCTGCTGTACGCCGAACGGGGTGATATCCCCGAAGTTGTGCCAGAGACCGAGGGAGATTGCGGGAAGTTTGAGCCCGCTTCTGCCGCATCTGCGGTAGGACATTTTCGAGTAACGGTCGCCTGCAGGGGTATAGGGTACATACTGTTCGCAGCTCATTATAAAAAACTCCTTGTATAATAAAGTATTTATCTGCATTTTAACACAGAAAAAAGATCAGGTCAAATACCGTAAAAGGCGTACTGCTGAAATCGGCTGCCAGCTCGACCCGGCTGATACAGAACTGCGCGGCAAGCCCTGAGAAGAGAAACAGATGTATGTCTGTGGAGACAGTGGAGATAATGGAAATCCGATACGTCTGTTTTCGCTGCTCCGCTTGTTACGCATTTTCTCCGTACCGGCGGCGCAGCATGAACCGCATCAGCTTAACAGCAAATTCCGCCGTTTCATATGCGAAACCCTCGCCAAAATGGCGCAGATTCAGTTCCATATTATAGTTTCCGCTGTATCCGACTTCGTCGAGCGCATCAAAAATGTCGTTCCAGTTCAGCGTACCGGTCATCGGAAGCTTGTGCTGATCGGTCAGTGTGTCGTTGTCGTTCAGATGAAGTGTTGTAATGTTTCTGCCCAGCATCCGGATCACGTCTGCGGCGGAAGGATTGTTGTTGAAACGCGTGGCTTTATTGGAATGTCCGGTATCAACGCAGACACTCATGTAATCCGCGTTGTCTCCCGTTCCGCATACTTTATTGTATGAGATCAGAAATTCATTGATATTGCCGAAAAAGTCGCAGCAGCCGTGTCCGGTGGCGTCGCCGAAGGTTTCGGACGCGATCTTTACGCCATATTGTCTGGCAAACGGAACAATACGGCGGAACATATCAAAGTTCAGATCGTGCATCCGTTTCGGCTCCGCATCGGGTCCCATGTAGATCGTAGTGACGCTGTGAATAA
>JBGVOJ010000728.1:0-3098 GCA_045126415.1 Eubacteriales bacterium
TAAATTTATCTAAATCCGTGATCCCTATATCTTGCAGGATAGATTCACTTCTGGTCCTGTCTTCTTCTGTATTATACCCAGGAATCAGCGGCAGCCGTACCCGGATCTTTTCGGGATCAGTCAGTGTAATAAGGAGCCGGAGATTCTCCATCGCCCGGGTCACATCCTGTTCTGTATATGCATGATATATCTCGGGGTTCGTATCCTTGATGTCTACAATAAAACCATCCATCACCTGTGCAGCGATCCTTATGTTTTCTTCCGGCACATATAGGCTTGTTTCGGTATACAATTTCCAACTGGTACCGCAGAGAGTACGGAATTCCGGGAAAAAATCCGCATACAGAAGCGGTTCCCCTCCGCCGAAGGTCACACCGCCGCCGGTTGCTTTGAAATACAGGGAATCCAGTCTGACTTTATCATAAAGCTCCTGCGGGGTGTACCGGGTGATTTTCGTTTTCTCATCCCATGTGAATTTATTGAGGCAATACTTACACCGCAGAGGACATCCCCAGGCACAGACAAGTGTGGTAATGCCCTCTCCGTCGGTTGTCATACGCAGACGGGAGATTGCCGCAGTCGGAAAAAACGTTTTGTTTTCTTCCGGATTCATGGCTGTTCCCCCTCATCCGGAGCGGGATACAGGATATCCCCTTCAAGGACAAGTTCTCCTTCAATTACAGGTTCATCCACCGGGATTTCATCCGCCTCTTCCGAAAGATCAACTTCTCCCTCCTCTATCTCTATTTCCCATACAGGCGGTTCGCCTTCCGTAATCTCCACTTCCGGAACAGCCGGTTCCACTTCAAGAGTTTCCGGGACAACTTCTTCTGCGAATGTTTCAGCGATGGCTCCGGATGTTGTTTCGGCAAGCATATCTCCCTGAAGCGGCTCGGTAACAGAGCTGACAAGGTCTTTGACGGCATCAATCGGTGAGCAGGAGGTCAGCAGAAAACCGGCTGAAATCCCTGCAAGCACTACCTTTTTACCGGCTGAACGCCGCTTCTCCAGTTCCCGTTCCAGCATCTGAACTTCCCATTCACATTTCGGGCAGGTCCCGCGGCAGTTTCCTTTATGCGTACATTCTTCGATTACATACCGGATGTCGTTCTGTTCGGCAATCTGTTTTCGGATTTCCTTCAGAATTTTACACTTCTGTTTTCCTGTCATCTTTTTCCCTCCTTCTCTTTTGACGGACTGTACTGTACAATTCTATGGATTTCATTTAACAGTTAACCCTTTATATCTTTCGGAATACGGCACGTGAGACGGACAGAAGATACCGCTTCTCTGGGAAATATTCCGTCTACCGACAGAATATAGTCCACATGACCATTCCCCTGAATGATTCCCACTGTGTGGATCTCCTTCTCTTCTCCGCTGATTGTCAGGGTCAGAAGCTCCGCAATGTCTGCTTTCGGTTCCAGCGAAAAACCCGGGTAGAGGCCGCGGTAATCCCAGTTGGTACACTTATCAAAGGCAGCTGCGATGGGACCCAGTCCCACATCATTCTGGAAGAATGCAAACCGGACGGATGCCCCTTCGGCAGAAAAAGACAACTCTATGTTATGCGGGTGAAAGTAAGCTGCGTTCGTTCCATCCATATGAAACTGGTCGTTCTTATCCCGGGTGATGTGCAGATCGAAGTCGGTGATATCGGGTCTTTCCGCATAGATATCCGGCGGGGTAAGACCATCATAGATCATTCTCCACTGGGGAATTGTGGTAAACGAACTGGTGCGTGCCTCTGCATCCCAGACCGTTGTACCGAACATGGTCAGATCCTTCAGGCGGATCAGGGTACGCCCGTCAATATTCCAGGAAGGAATCACTCTTCCGCCGGCCATCACCTGAATGTCGGTTTCCAGATAGGGCATCCGGTAGGTTCCCGCCGGTTCCGTCACGTCCGGAAACGAATATTCCGGCGGAACAGGTTCATATTCGAGATACGGTATCACTTCCAGCAGCCGCGAATCCGCATACCAGAACACGGAAAAACCGTAATTCGCCAGATCTTCGGCACATACCGCCGTAGATCCGTCTACATTGTAGGATTCAATCGGATACCCGTCCACATAAGCACGGATGTCGGTATAGTAAACTGCTCCGGCGATATCGCCGGTTTTGGCGGATACGGGAACCGCCGGAAGGGATGACACCATAAGGAATGCTGCGAGGACGGACAAAATTCTTTTTTTCATCATAGTTTCCTCCTTTTTTCACGGATAGATGAAACAACAGATCATGTTTATATATATGACGTTTTTATCCTGCAAAAAGTTCCGTATTTTAGCTTTTTTTCAGATTTTTTGTCTCTAATGAATAAAACCCCTGTTCCATTCCGGAAACAGGGGCTGAGTCGGTATTGTTGTCACAGAAACCAATACAAGCTAAAATTTAATTTCCAATCAATCTCGCAAACCGCATGGCATCGTCACTGGAAATGCGCCCTTCCAGCAGGTACGAATAATCATCGTCCCGCCAGACAATCGCCGCTTCGCCTGCATCGAATACCAGCACCGCCATATAGTCGTTGATTACGATGTTGCGGATGCTTTTATCCTTTGTGGGAAGGATATACTGTCCCTCGGCATGAAGTGCGGTCTGCTCATAGCGAACACCATCGTATTCTTCAATATACACCGACTCTGTGGAATAGGTGTGCACAAGGGAGAAGTCTTCCAGCACTTCCGAAGCGGGACGGGGCTTCAGTTTCTTTTCATCGGGCGCTTCTTCCTCTTTGCACAAGAACTGGACAGAGATGCTGTTCCGGTACATATCCTGTTCGGTCTGCATATAATAGTCGTTTTCAGCAGCTTCCACGTACAGCGGGATGCCAACGCCGATGCCTACCACAAGAATGCAGAGACACGCCGCTGCCACTACTCTGATGTTGTCCATACAGAACTGGGTGAATTTCTTACGCCGGAGGGTGCTCCGTACCCGTTTGTCAAGAGCTGCCGGAAGCTCGGTGTCCCCCGCATCCAGTTTTGTGAAATCATCGAATTCTTTTGTTACTGCCAGATCAATCGCCGCATACAGCAGATATTTTTCAGTTTCGTTCATACGAGGTTCTCCTCCTTCATCAGTTTCATAAG
>JBGVOJ010000729.1:0-3266 GCA_045126415.1 Eubacteriales bacterium
GCGTTGCTCTGTCCTCCGTTTACGACTTCCTGTGGGACATCTACTGCGACTGGTACATCGAACTGTCCAAGCCGTCCGTTGCAGCCGGCGGCGAACGCGGCGAATGCGCGCAGAATGTTCTGGCATATGTTCTCCGTGAAACCCTCAAGCTCCTGCATCCGTTCATGCCCTTCATCACCGAAGAAATCTACAGCGGTCTCCCGGGCGAAGAAGGCAGCATCATGGTCAAGGATTACCCGGTTTACAACGAAGCCCTCGTCTTTGCGGCTGACGAAGCAAACATGGAAAAGGTCATCGACGCGATCAAGGCGATCCGTGCGCGCCGTGCGGAAATGGGCGTTGTTCCGTCCCGCAAGGCAAAGCTCTTCATCGAAACGAAGTATCCGGAAGCGTTCGCGAACAGCGCATCCTTCTTCGAAAAGCTCGCGTCCGCAGCCGAAGTTGCTCTCGTTGACGCATATGACGACGACACCGCAGTACGTGTCATCACCGACGCGGCGACCGTTCATATCCCGCTCGGCGACCTCGTTGACTTCGAAGCGGAACGCAAGAGACTCGAAGGCGAACTCAAGAACGTCGAAAACGAAATCAAGCGCGCCGAAGGCAAGCTGAACAACGAAGGCTTCACCAGCCGCGCACCGGCAGCCGTTGTCGACGCAGAACGCGCAAAGCTCGAAAAATACAAGGAAAAGCGCGAAGGCGTAATCGCCGCAATTGCAAAATTAGGTTAAAATAAAGTTTTTGTGGGGAGGCACTTTTTGAAAAAAGTACCTCCCCACACCCCACCTCAAAAACTTTTCAACTGGGTATATTTTTATGATTGAATTACCGCGTATTTTTATAACCGAAAAGGGTGAGCGGCACGCGAAGTCCGGGCATCCGTGGGTGTTCGAAGGCGAAGTCGTACGAATTGACGGGACGCCCGAAAACGGCGAACTCGTTCACGTTTTCTCACCGAAGGAACGGTTTCTCGGTACCGGCTACTACAACTCCAGTTCCAAGATCCGCGTGCGCCTGATCTCCCGCAACGCGAACGACAAGTTCGACGCGGATTTCTACGAACGCCGCATCCGCTATGCCCTCGACTACCGCAAAACGGTCATGGGCGATGATTTCCGGTCGTCCCGTCTGATTTTCGGCGAGGCGGATCAGTTCCCCGGACTGACCGTCGATCTGTTCGAGGACATCGTCGTCGCGCAGACGCTCTCGCTGGGTACGGAAAAGATCAAGGATATGCTGTTCGAAACCCTCGTGCGTGTTCTGCCGGAATACGGCGTGAACGTCCGCCGCATCTACGAACGCTGTGATGTGGCGGTGCGGGAACTCGAAGGCATGGAGCAGTTCTGCGGCTACTGGAAGCCGGAAATGTTCGCCGGAGATGCCGACGGACACGTTACCATCACGGAAAACGGGATAAAATATGATGTGAACTACATCGACGGACAGAAGACCGGCTTCTTCCTCGACCAGAAGTACAACCGTCAGGCGGCGGCAAAGCTGGCAAAGGGACGGCGCGTCCTCGACTGCTTCACGCACACCGGTGCGTTCGCGCTGAACTGTGCGGCAGGCGGCGCGGATCATGTCACGGCGGTCGATATCTCCGAAACGGAAATCGAACAGACGAAAAAGAACACCGCGATGAACGGTCTGACCGACCGGATGTCCTTCCTCTGCACGGATGTGTTCAAACTCCTGACCGATATGGTGAACGAAAAACGGCATGACTATGACTACATCATCCTCGATCCGCCGGCGTTCACGAAGTCCAGCTCCACGGTGCGTGACGCGTACCGCGGGTACAAGGACATCAATCTGCGTGCCATGCGCTGTCTGCCGCGCGGCGGATACCTCGCGACGTGCAGCTGTTCGCACTTCATGAAAACCGACCTGTTCGAAAAAATGCTCGCCGACGCGGCAGGGGATGCCGGCGTCAGCCTGCGCCAGATCGAACACCGGACGCAGTCCCCGGATCACCCGATCCTGTGGAACGTGCCGGAAACGGATTACCTGAAATTCTACCTGTTCCAGGTGGTATAAATTAAAATGAAAAAATCTTTTGGTTTTGCCAAAACCGCCGCACTGATGGGGATCATCATCCTGCTTGCCAAGGTGATGGGTCTGGTGCGCGACGTGATGGTCGCCGGTGCTTTCGGTACGACGGTGTACGCCGTGGCGTACGAGACCGCATCACGTCTGCCCGTCACCATTTTCGACTTCGTTCTCGGCGGGGTCGTCACGTCCGCGTTCATCCCCGTCTACAACAGCATCGCCGTGAAGGAAGGCAAAGACAAAGCGTCCGCTTTCGCGCAGTCGTACACGAACCTGATTCTTCTGCTGACCGGTATCATCGCCGTGACCGGCGTGATCTTCGCGCCCGCGCTGGTGTCGTTCATCGCACCCGATCTTGCGGCGGAAACGTCGGAACTTGCCGTACGGCTCACGCGGATCATGTTCCCGATGGTCATTTTCGTCGGGCTGGCGTTCACATTCGTCGGATTTCTGCAGTCCGAAGGGGAATACAACATTCCCGCCGTCATCAGTCTGGTGTCGAATCTGATTATGGTCGGCTACCTCGCCGTGTCCGGACGGTGGATCGACGATCCCCTGACCTCCGTGACCGGTCTGTCCGCCGCGATGCTGATCGGCTGGGCGGCACAGGCGGCCGTACAGATTCCCGCCATACGCAAACGCGGCTTCCGGTACCGTCCGACAGCCCCCGTCTTCACGCCCGACACGAAACGTGCGGCGAAAAACGCTCTGCCCATCCTTGCGGCAACGTGGACAACGCCGGTCTGCACGCTCATCAACACCCGCCTTGCTTCCGGCATGGAGGGTGCGATCAGCATGCTCGGCTACGCGAACCGGCTGTATATCATCATCGTCGGACTGTTTTCCTTCGTCGCGACAAATCTGCTGTTCCCGTATTTCGCGCGCGCGGACGCGGCGGGCGACACCGGCGAAAAAGACCGCATGACCCGTACGTCCGTGAAGGTGCTGACCTTCATCATCGCGCCGATTTCGGTCGGAGTCGCGGTGCTTGCGGAGCCGTTCGTCTCGCTGATCTATGAAAACGGCGCGTTTGATGCGTCCGACACGGCGTTTACTGCGGATGCTCTGCGGTTCTACGCCGTCGGGATGGTCTTCGCAGCGGTCAGCGAAGTGCTGACCAAGGCATTCTTCGCGGCGGAAAAAACGAAATATCCCATGATCGCGGCGGTCATCTCGATGACGTTCAACATCGCCGTGGTCGTCCTGATCGGCGGGTG
>JBGVOJ010000730.1:0-1918 GCA_045126415.1 Eubacteriales bacterium
TGAAGCCGTCAGCGCTGAACGGGGAGCGAAGCCCCGTGAAGTCGCTCTACTATTCCTGATGATTTTTATGACTCCACGGCTACAGGTCTAACAAATTTCAGTCGCACTCCACCGAAAATTTCTCCCTTTTTCCCTTCTAAATCATATCAACCCCACGAACCGGCTACAGCAGATTGAAGTTTTTGCGGAGCTTTTTTCAAAAAGCGACCGTCTCCCCTTTCCTCCACCCCCGCACTATCTTAAATTCCATCAAATTATACCTGTCATTATTATCGCAAATCCCTTGACAATCCGGGGGATTTGTGATAACATGCAAGTTACGGTAACTTTTGTTACATTAAAATTTATATAAACCAAAAAAACGGAGAAAAATACTCATGAAGAAGACACTCACGCTCCTGCTTGTTGCGGCGATGCTGATCTCCCCGATTCTCACCGCATGTTCCGATGCAACGGACAACGCGGGAACTACTGCGGACGCATCCACGGTGAACACTTCGCCCGAAGCGGCTGCGGAAGAAGTTGAAGAAGAAGAACCGCAGGATTTCTATACCATGTCCGACCTGCCGCGCGACCTCAATCTTGAAGGCTACGAAGTCAAGTTCTCTCTGGAAGAAGGCGGCAACGGCGCGCTGACCGAACGCTCGGTATGGGTTGAAGAAGACACCGGTGACGTTGTGGACTCTGCGGTTTATCAGCGTAACCTCCACATCATGGAAGGTCTGAACTGCAAGCTGTCCATCACCTCCATCGGCGGTTCCGGCACTGCGACCGGTGCGATCCGCACGCAGGTGCAGGCGGGTTCCGATGATGTTCAGATCGGCGGTCTGTATCAGTATTACGGTACCGGCATTGCGGCGGAAAACCTCATTTTCAACCTCGCAAACGCCGAACTGTTCCCCTACAACGATTTTGAACGCGACTACTGGGGCGTTCAGTACATCAATGACCTTTCCTATAAGGGATCGAACTTCTTCGTAACCGGTCCGATGGCACTCCGCTACACCGGCGGCGTGTACGTCACCTACATCAATTCCTCCAAGTGGAACGAATTCTACACCGACCAGAATATCTATGACATCGTACGTGACGGTAAGTGGACGCTCGACAAGATGTACGAATACTCCAACGGCGCATACGTTGACAAGAACGGTGACGGTATCGCGGACGCGGGCGACTTCTACGGCAACGTCATTTCCTGCGAAGACCCGATGGACGGTATGGCGGCAGCGGCCAACGTCAAGTGGTCCGAAAAGGACGCGGACGGCAACATCGTTCTGACCCTCAACAACGAACACACCGTATCTTTCTATGAAAAGCTCTACAACATCATGTACAACGGTCAGGGTACATGGCTTGCAGCCAGCGATGACAACGTGACCTCCATGAATATGTTCGCGGCGTGCCAGGCTCTCATCGCCGTCAACAAGATGTATCAGGCGGAAGTCTTCTTCCGTGACATGGCGGACGACTACGCGATCCTTCCCCCGCCGATGCTCGACGAAAACCAGGAATTCTACAACTCCTGTATCCATGACTCCTGTACGATCTACTGCGTGCCGATCACGGTTTCCAACACCACCGGTGTCAGCGCGGTTCTCGAAGCTCTCGCAGCGGAAAGCGCACGCCTTGTATCTCCCGCATACTATGAACAGGCTCTCAAGGTCAAGTACACCCGCGACTCCGACGCCGGCGATATGATCGACCTGATCTACTCCCACATTTCCACGGACTTCGCGTTCCTGTACTCCAGCGCACTTTCCAACATGGCGCACATCTTCCGTACCAACATTTCCAGCAAGAACGAAGGCCTCGCCTCCGCCATTGCAAGACAGGAAAAGGCATGGAACAAGGTTCTCAGCCGCTTTGTAGAAAATCTCGACGAAGTAGCCGCAAAGCAGGGTTAATTTATAAAATA
>JBGVOJ010000731.1:0-5829 GCA_045126415.1 Eubacteriales bacterium
TCAACAGGCAGAAGATCCAGATGTGAAGTGATCGTCTTTGTATGCAGTGTGCGCGGCACAATCCCGGGAATATTCGTATAAGCATCCACGAAGCTTCCCTCGCCTACTCCACCGCCGTATCCGAAATCTTCACCCTGAACATACTCCTCACCATCGTTCCCGGTAAGAAGAGCATTATGAGAAACCGTAACGGTATTTTCGATCAGTTCATTCAGTTCGCTGTTTTCAAGTACGGTATCCGTTGTACCCAAATACAGTTTATCATCGTAATAATAACCGGTCAGTGACACACCGTCACAGACGTATCCGACAGGTTCGCAGTCCTCCGGCACAAAGAAAACGGTATGCCAGGCTTCAGGCTTATCGATGTACAGTTGCAGGCCGTGATGCCTGTTTGCCCGTATTTCAAAGCTCTCCGGTTCGGGGACATCGAGAGAAGTATAGCCGTAATTGAGCGGATTGCCGTTTTCATCCTTGGAAACAAAGGTTTTCTTCAGGGGATATTCGGTATCTCCGATGTTTGCGCGCAGTCCTTTCAGATCGATGCTGTCGGCACTCACCCATACCGTAAAGGTCGTCCTGTCGTCCACGGAAGTCCAGTTGACTTCGGTGATGGTATAGCCGTTCCCACGGATATCTTTTTCGGTCATTTTCAGCATCAGCCCGTCCGGATTGTCCACAAAATTGCGGTCCTGATCGATGATATTCCCGCCGGGGGTATGATAATAGTATTTCGCAATTCCCGCAGAGATCGCACAGGCCATCGTGAACAGGATCATGACCGCAGCGATCAGTGCACAGATTTTGTGGGTTTTCATGTATTTCATGGAAAATCCATCCTCCTTTTTGCTGTACTCTTCTTCTTTCATCCATGCGAATTCAAGCATCTCTTCTTTTCGTTCCGGCTGAACGGAAAGCTGATTTTCCCTCAGAATCCGTTTCAGCCGCCGGTCGCTCATTTTCATGAGAATCCCTCCTCTCCGAGAATGATTTTGAGCGAATCCCTTGCCATTTTCAGGCGGCTTTTCACGGCCGTGACCCACACGTTCTGGATCGCGGCGATTTCCTTCACCTTGAATCCGCTGTAGTAGTAGAGCACCGCCGCTTCCCGCTGGGCGTCCGGCAGTTTCGCGAGCGCGTCCTCGATCACGGCGGAGAGTTCGCGGTCGTCGGCATCTGCCGGAAGGCTTTCGTCGAGTTCATCCGTGTCCGTATGTCCGGAATAGTAATCCCGGCACACGTTCGACGCAATGGCAAACACATACGCGCGGCATTTCTGCGCCGTCCGGAACCGGTTTGCCGGATCCGCCGAATACCGGATGAACCGGTAAAATGTCTCCTGCGTCAGATCCTCGGCGGCGGCACGGTCACGCACGCGATACGTAAAATACCGCAGCACGTCGTCATAATTCCGCCCGACGGCATCCTCCATTGTCACGCTGCATCTCTCCTTTCTGTAGGGTTCTGCTCTATATAACCGGATTTCACACGATTTGGTTGGATGGATTTTGAAAAATTTTTTGAGAATTTTTTAAAAAGCGGAATAAGGCTGACATTTTTGGTGTCAGCCTTTTTGTTTGGTTCAGTTTTCGGGGAAAGTGAGGGTCCAGTCACCGGAATATTCAAGCATCATGTGAGCAAGAGAAATTTCAAGAGTATTGTCTTTTGCTAAGTAATTATCAATGGAATCGTTATCAGATGAAAAATTGAGAATTACACGGGATGTGTTTCCTTCCTGTGAGATCATCATTCCGTTGACCGCCAGTTGTACATTGAGAACATCGCTGATTGAATATTCACCATCATATTCCACACCGCAATCCGATTCAAATCTGAGATCACCGTTTTCTTCATGTATGACGGAGTTAATTTCATAATGGAAACCATCTGCATCAAGCAGTATCCAGTTTCCAGTGAGAGATGAACCTTTTTCGGGAACAGAAATCTTTGCCGCAGGAAGCACTCCAGGGTCAAGGGTATCAAAATAATACGTCATGATCAGTTCCGGAAAATGCACTTTGGTAAAAACCGGAACATAAACATTTCCTGTAGGTAAATCAACTTAATTTCCCTGCCATACATTAACATAATCATAGTAACGTTTCTGCTTATAATCATTGCCTAAATTGTCATAAGCGACTGCAAATCCTGTATTGTAGGCAACATCAGCGTTTCGCAGGAGTTCCGTTTCGGCAAGAGCCTGATCTGTAAACCGGATATATATTTTTTCATTTTCAACATATCCGGAAAGAGTGATTCCGTTGGAATAACATTCTTCCGACACTCTGTCGTTTTCAAAAGAAATGTCATAAGAAAATTCCGGCTTTTTGCAGGTAAGCTTCATGCCGGTAGGGTTCGGAATATCGAATGCAGTATAACCGATATATCCATCGTAGTCATATGTTGTCTTTGTAAGCGGATATTGATGTTCATCAAGTACTGCACACAGACCCTCGAGTTCAACACTGTCTGTCGTTGCCCATACAGATAGAGTTGTGTTTCCGTTTACACGGAGCCAACTGACAGAAATAATTGTGTAATCATCTCCAACGATCGGTTCGCCGGTCATTTTCAGTGCAAAATCTTCATTGCCTTCCAGAAGTGCAGGATCAATGATGTTTCCGCTTTCGTCGGCAATGGTTCCGTCGGGCATCTGATAGTAATGTCTGACCAGGCCCGCCGTGACGGCAATTGCCATCACAGAAAGAATTGCCGCAAAAATCAACAGCGGGCGTATTTTTTTCCTTGTTACATATTTCATATTCGCTCCTCCAAATGTTTGTTTTTTCTCATCGCATGTCCGTGTGAATGCGAGCAGCTCAGCTTTCTTCTTCGGCTGAACGGTGTAGGGGTTCTCCCGCATCATCTGCTTCAGCCGCCGGTTGTTCAATTTCATGAAAATCCCTCCTTTTCGAGCAGAATCCTGAGTGCATCCCGCGCCATCTTCAAACGGTTTTTCACCGCGGGAATACTCACGTCCTGAATTTTGGCAATTTCGCGTATTTTGAATTCACCGTAGTAATACAAAATGGCGGTTTCCCGTTGGGCATCCGGTAGTTTCATAAGTGCGTTTCGGATCACGTCGGCCAATTCCAGATTCGTGTTATCCTCGGCGGGCAGACTTTCGTCCAGTTCAGCAAAATCTGTGATATCCACCGATTTGGCTGAATAATCGCGGTACACGTTCGATGCGATGGTAAACAGGTATGCGCGGCATTTCTGTGCCGTCCGGAATTTCGATAAATCCGCGGAATAGCGCAGGAATCGGTAGAATGTTTCCTGCGTCAGGTCCTCGGCGGTGGTATGGCTTCGCACACGGTAGATGAAGTACCGCAGGATATCCTCGTAATTCTGGTCCACCACCTGCTCCACGGTCGGGACTGTCACGATGCATCTCTCCTTTCCTGTGTTATGTGGTTTCATTAAATATAACCGGATTGGATTACATTTGGATAGATGGATTTGAAAAATTGTCAGAAAAATTTTATCGGGGAGGAACTTTTTTGAAAAAAGTTCCTCCCCGAAGAAGACTTGCTCTGCAAGTCTTCACCCCTCTTCAAAGACTTTTGAACAGGGGGAATGGATATGGTCTTACTTAGTCGAGAAGTGCAAGGACGTCTTTCTTGGGCTTGTAGCCGACGGAAGTCGTCTTTACTTCGCCGTTTACCATGACGACGAGCATCGGAATGCTCATGACGCCGAACTTTGCGGCGAGGGCTTCCTGTTCGTCCACGTTGATCTTGCCGACCTTGATGTCGTCGCGTTCTTCCGCGATCTGGTCAACGATGGGGGAAAGCATGCGGCACGGACCGCACCACGGTGCCCAGAAGTCGAGCAGCACGGGCTTGTCGGACTGTTTTACTTCGGTTTCAAAATTTTCGTTTGTGATTTCGATAACTGCCATTTTTGTATCTCCTGTTTTTGAAAAAATCATTGTTAGTATGGGATTTCCGCAGTTATTTATGCGGAAAAGATAGTTTCGCCCGCGACGATGGTGCGTCTGACTTGGACGTTTTCGTCGAAAATGACGATGTCCGCACGTTTTCCGGGTTCCAGAACGCCCCGGTCGTCAAATCCCATGATGTCCGACGGGGATTTTGTCATCATGTACACCGCGTCGTGCAGCGGGATTTCCGCAAGGTCGCGCATCGTCCGTACAAGACGGTCGCATGTCGCGACACTTCCCGCGAATGCCGTATGGTCGAGCAGCTTCGCCACGCCGTCTTCAACGA
This sequence comes from Eubacteriales bacterium, assembly GCA_045126415.1. Classification (GTDB taxonomy): domain Bacteria; phylum Bacillota; class Clostridia; order Oscillospirales; family CAG-272; genus UMGS1696. The sequence goes on from JBGVOJ010000731.1 coordinate 4,233, forward strand.
TGACCGGCAGGCCATTGTCCCATTTGCCGAGAACGCTTTCGCCTTCCGGCATTCCGGCGGCACGCATGGAGTCGGTGACGAGCGCGGTCTTTTCGCGTCCTTTGAATTTATAGACGAATTTCAGCAGTTCCGCAGGCAGATGCGCGCCGTCTGCGATGATTTCGACGGTGATGTCATCGAGCAGGTACGCCGCTTCGAGAACGCCCGCGATGCGGTACGCGTTTTTGCGGTGGACGGTCGTCGTGCAGGAATACAGGTGCGTCACGTGCGTGAAGCCATGCGGGAGGGTGCGGACAACGTCGAAGTAGTCCGCTTCCGTATGGCCGATGCACGGGAGAACGCCGTGTTCTTTGCAGAGATCGCCGAACCATTCCGCGCCTTCGAGTTCGGGAGCCGCCGTCCAGCGGAGGATGCGATCGGTCGAGGCGAGGATGTCGAGCGTTTCCTGCCGGTCGAACGGATGGATGAAGCGTTCCTCCTGCGCACCCTTCTGGGATGCGGCGAGGTTCGGACCTTCAAGGTGCAGACCGGGCATATCGGGAATTCCGGACGTTTTCCGCGCTTCTTCGTACGCCTTCACCGCGACGAGAATTCCGTCACGGTCGACGGAGGTTGTGGTCGGCAGAAGGGTTGTCGTGCCGTGATCACCGTGCATTTTCGCGGCGGTGAGATAGGCTTCGGCTGTCCCGTCGAGGAAGTCCGCACCGCCCGCACCATGGGTATGGATGTCCACAAATCCGGGGGAAACATAGCTTCCGCCCGCGTCGATCACGGCATCGCACGGCAGATCATCCGCCGTGACGGCAGTGATGATGCCGTCGGCAAAATAAAGATTGCAGCCGTCAAGAATGCCGTCAGTCAGGACGACGCGGCCGTTTGTGATTTTCGTAATCATAATGTCTGCAGTTCCTCCGCCTTGCCGGAGTCAATCGCACGGATGGTCGCATCGAGGACGAGAACGGGATAGACAACTTCCTCGGGCGTCTGACGGACGTGACGCTTCGTGAGCATATCGTTCGTCTCACGCAGCTCGGGCATGAAGTAATCGCCGCCGAGGTTCACGACTTCGCTGACCACGCCGTAGCCGCCGTTGTAGACGGTAATGGAATAACCTGCACCGAAGAACGCGGTTACGTCATATTCCGGATAGTGATAAACCGCGTGGACTCCCGTCCCTGTGGGATTCATTTTCGCTTCCACGGACTGTACATTCTGTCCAAAAGTTTCGGTAATCATCTGTACAAGGTGCTGCGAGTAGAACCAGAAATTGCCGTAGTCGTTGACGAGATTGATCGGCGCGGTAACGTGTCCGCCGGTAATTTTTCCGGCGTTCGCGGCAACGTATTCCGCCATTTTCACGGTACCTTCCGCACCTGCGAGGGACGATCCGCCGCAGAGAAACACGCCCTTTTCCTTCACAAGGCGCACCATTTCACGCGCATCTTCCACGGACGCGGTGATGGGCTTGTCGATCCAGACGTCACATCCGGCTTCGATGTAGGGTTTGGCGTATTCGAGATGCACGCCGCCGTGGCGGGAGGTCACCATCACGCAGTCGACCTTGCCGAGGAAGGCGCGGGGATCGTTCGTGTACCAT
>JBGVOJ010000732.1:0-2911 GCA_045126415.1 Eubacteriales bacterium
CCCGCACCGAACCGCGCTTCCTCCCCTGCCGCACCGCAGAGCATCTCACCCGCGTCCATCAATTGAAGATAGTAGTCGTGCCGCCGTCCGGTCGTCCAGAATCCGCGGGACATCGAAACATAGCCCGCGCAGTTCACGACCAGCGGTACCCGTTCATCCCGGCAGTCCGCATCCTCCGGTCCCGCAAATACGCTGCGGTAATACGACTGATTTTCCATCGCCGCTCCTTTCTGCCCGTTCGCCTGCTCTCACCGGACAGGCGATTTGTCCATAAAAACAATTGATTCGTGTATTGCAGTGTTCTTTAATTTAGTATATACTAAATTACGAAAATATCAAGACATTCTCCGGGATTTCGTTAATTTTTTACATTTTAAACAAACAAACCACAGAAAAGGAGACGAATATGAAAAAATCATTAAACGCGTGGACCGTCGAAGGTTCCCTGAATTTTGAAGAAACCTTCGCAGCCGTATCCGCAGCCGGCTTTGACGGAATCGAACTGAACGTCGACGGAAGCGGTGCACACTCCATCACGCTGTCCACCACCAAGGAAGAATTCGCGGCCATCCGCGCACTTTCCGAAAAGTACAATCTTCCGGTCGTCAGCATTTCCACCTCCCTCTGGGGCGCAAAAATGGGTCATCCGGACGAATGGGACGCAGGCCGTGAACTCATGCGCAAGCAGCTCGAAGCGGCAGCGGAACTCGGTGCCGGCGGCATCCTCGTCGTACCGGGCGGCATGGGCGGCGACTACACCCTCGCCACGGTTCGCAAGAATTCCATCGAATTCATGAAATCCATGAAAGACGAAATCGAAGAAACCGGTATTTTCGTCGGCGTGGAAAACGTCTGGAACGGCTTCTTCCTCTCCCCGTACGACATGGCGTCCTTCATCGACGAAGTCGGCTCCAAAAAGATCGGCGCATACCTCGACGCCGGCAATATGCTCGCATTCTCCGTTTCCGAATACTGGGTCGAAGTCCTCGGCGACCGTATCGGCTGCGTCCACGTCAAGGACTATAAGCGTAACGGCGGCCTGAACTCCGGCGGCACGTGGCAGGACATCACCCACGGCAGCGCAAACTGGCAGGCAATCATCCCGGAACTCAAAAAAGCCGGCTTTGACGGCTACCTCACCGGCGAAGTATTCAAAGCGGACGGCAATATGAGCTGGGAAGACTATTATAAAAAGGTTGCGGGCGAAATCGCGGAAATCTGTACCTACGCCGAATAAATTCCCGAAAAATCAATTTTTCATGTAACCAAAACGAGTTTTTTCCGGTTAATAACAATATACCCTATTATCCAAGGAGAAATTGTTATGCTCAGAAAACTCATTCGTCTCATCCCGCTTCTACTCGTTTTCCTGCTGTTCTCCTGTACAAAAACAGAGACCGCACCGGAAGAAGCGGCGGATACCGGCATCCTCACGAACCTTTACCGGGAAACCGTATGCGCTCTTCCCGAAGGCTGGTGGATGTCCTCAGGCTTCACACCCGACTATGATGCGGAAAACGGTACCTTCACCGTCTACGCCGAGTATTCCGAAGAAACCGAAAACGCCGACGGCACTTTTTCCTATAACCGTACCGGCGGGTTCTTCACTCTCGACCAGACGGGAGCCGTCACCGCGCAGAACATCTTCGAACTCCCCGCAAACACGCAAATCACCCACGGTCTGTTTACGGAGGACGCAGTCTGCTGCGTCACCTCCGAAAAAACCGCAGAGCAGGAATGGAAGCGTTACCTGCACCGCTATGACCGTACCACAAAGGAAACGATCACCTCGCAGGAACTCTCCTTCCTCCTCGATACCGGCATGAACTATCCCCATGCCCTCTGCACCGACGCGGAAGGAGATGTCTACCTCGCCAGTCAGGAAAAGATCGTCATCCTCCGTCCGGATCTGACGACGATCACTTCGGTGAATCTCCCGTCCTATCTCCGTTCGATGGTTCCCGACCGCGACGGAAACGTACTGGTCTGCACACGTCAGAACGGAAGCTGGTGCGCCGCCGCAGTCAACAAAAAGAGCGGCAGCCTCGAAAACGCAATCCCTCTCGATCAGGCAGTAACCCTGCTCGGTGCCCGTCCGGACGATCCTTCGTATACCTTCTATTACCTCACCGATACTTTCGTATGGGGTATGATGTACGATGAAGACGGCAAGCCGACGGCGGAACCGGTGATGGATCTCGTCAACTCCGGTGTCAGCAACACCGATGCAGCTACCGGTGCGGGCGGCGTCCTTCTTCCCACTGCCGTTCTCGACCGTGATACGCTCCTCTTCGCTTCTTCCGGAGTCCCCCTGCTTTTCCGTCATTCGGAGGACATCGACCTCGATACCATCCGTACGATCACCGTCGCCTATACCGAACCGCCGTCCGCGTTCGTTTCTTCGCAGATTGTGCAGTTCAACAAAGACCACAGCGACGTGCGGGTCGTAACAAAGGACTACAGCAGCTACACAACCGACGACAAGCCGAACGGCGCGGAAGAACAGCTTACCCTTGAGATCACAACCGGTCTGTTCCGCCCAGACATTGTCCTCGGCGACACAGGAAACCTCGTTCTGGAACAGCTCTTCAAAAACAATCTGTATACCGACCTCGTCCCCTACCTCGAAACGGACGACACCGTCAATTTTGACACCCTCTACGGCTGCATTCCGCGCACCTTCGACGACGGAAAAGGAGGCATGTGGGCGATCGCCTCGGAATTCGATATCAGCACTCTCATCGCACGCTCGGATGTTCTCGGCAAATACGCCGGACAAACCAGCTGGACGCTCGACGAGATGCTCGATTTTCTCGAATCCCTTCCGGACGATGTGGAAAAATACCCGCAGATCTTCCGTACCGCCGGCGTGTATGCCTTTCTCGCACAGGGTTACGGCTATTTCATCGAC
>JBGVOJ010000733.1:0-2798 GCA_045126415.1 Eubacteriales bacterium
TATAAATGCTAAAATAAAAGTGAGCCACCTTGCCAGCAAATGATCACGAAAAAGTGAGCCATAGGAAGAACCTCCTGTATAATAGAGACAGCAAGAGCAGGAGGACGGAAAAGGTGGTAATCACAGTGGAAATCTACAAAGAAATACGGAAACTGCGACTGGAAGGGCTGAGCCAGCGTAGGATCGCGGACACGCTCGGCATATCCCGGAACACTGTCAAAAAATACTGGGACGGCGAACAGGTACCGTGGGAACGCAAACCGTACAGCCGGACTGCCAACGTCATGACGGAGAATGTCACAGACTTCATCCTGGACTGTCTCCGTGAAGACGGGCAGTGCCGTTCAAAGAAACAGCATCACACAGCCAGACGTATCTACGATCGTCTGGTCGCAGAACGCGGATTCACGGGAAGCGAATCTTCCGTGCGCCGCATGGTGAAGGAACTCCGCGAAAAACAGCCGGAAGCTTATGTACCGCTATCATTCCCGGCAGGAGATGCCATGCAGATCGACTGGGGTGAAGCAACCGTATACCTGAACGGTGAGAAAACCGTTGTCAATCTGTTCTGCGCGAGACTCTGCTACAGCGATACACCGTTTGTACGGGCATGCCGCAGACAGAATGAAGAAAGCTTTCTGGAAGCCAACGTACATGCACTGGAATATTTCGGCGGAGTTCCACGTCATGTCATTTTTGATAACGCCAAGGTGGCGGTCAAAGACGGATTCGGTGCCCACGCAAAGAAACAGGCAGGATATTCCGCACTGTCGGCACACTACGGATTTGATGCCGTATTCTGCAATCCCGCATCCGGAAACGAAAAGGGACTGGTGGAAGGGCTTGTAGGCTACATCCGCAGGAATACCTGTGTTCCTGTTCCCAGAGTAAACAGCATGGATGAGCTGAATGCCATGCTGGAGGAAAAATGCAGGAAGTATCTGTCCCATCATATCCAGGGGAAACCGCGGCCGGTGGGCGAAATGTTTGCGGAGGAACAGGAAGAACTGTATCCGCTGCCCGCATATTCGTTTGATATGCGCAGACGTGCCTATGTGAGAGTAGATCGGTTCTGTACGGTACGGTTCGATACCAATAACTATTCGGTACCGTGTATATACTGCGGCAAGGATGTATCCGTATGTGCTTCTCCGGAAAGAGTGTATATCTATTCCGGAGGAGAGTGCATCGCGGAACATGAACGGTGTCTGGAAAAACATCAGAGCATCTGCGTCCTTGCGCACTATCTTCCGCTTCTGGAGAAAAAGGGACGTGCGATTTTCTGCGCAAAGCCTGTGCGGGACAATCTTCCGGCGTCGTTTCTGGAATGGCTGGAAGCACAGAAGCTGTCTCCGAAGGAGCTTGTACGGATTCTGTACCGGTGCTGTGAGGAAGACTGTATGTCCGTCATGACGGAATCCGTGCATCACAGCAGTCCGGAAGTCATTGAGGATACCGTAACGGTTCAGAGTGTGGATCTGCAGGCATATGACACATTTCTTTACACAAAGGGAGGACATGCGGTATGAATACCACATCGGAAATGATCCGGCTGTATGCCAGACAGCTGAAGATACCGACCTTTGCGGAGTATGAAGAGATACTGCGTCAGGCGGATCCTGCGGCGGATTTCGGAACACTTCTTCTGGAACTGATGAAAACGGAAACCGTTTCCCGGCAGGAGAATCAGAACAAGCGCCGTCTGAAGGCTGCCGGATTCCCGTATCTGAAAACGCTGGATGAATTCGACTGCAGTCAGCTGAATGAGGCGGTGTCTCCGCTGTTTCTGAACGAACTGGCAAGCTGTCAGTTCATCCGGCAGAGACAGAATGTCGTTATGATCGGCAATCCGGGACGAGGAAAAACGCATCTTTCCATTGCACTGGGACTCAAAGCCTGTTCGCAGGGATTCAACGTATTGTTCAAGAATGCGGCAACACTGTCCACAGAGCTGTGTGAAGCGAGGGACAATTACCGTCTCGGAAAACTGGAACGGACTCTTGCGAAAGCGGATCTTCTGATTCTGGACGAACTGAGTTACCTGAGTTTCAACCGGCATCAGTCAGAGCTGCTGTTCAAGGTCATATCGGATCGAAGCGAAAAAGGCAGTACGATCGTGACGACCAATCTGCCTTTCTCGAAATGGACGGATTTGTTTGAGAACACCACGATGGTAGCGGCACTCATTGACCGGCTGACCTTCCGTTCGCATGTACTGGACATGAACGGAGAGTCCTACCGGCTGAAATCTTCACTCCAGGGATTGGAGGATGCTGCCGTTTAGGTGGCTCAAATATTGGTGAGCACATGGCTCACTTTTTCGTGATCACATCTGGCTCAAAAATTCATGCGCACGCGGCTCACTTTTTCGTTGACATTTAGAGATAAAACCACCTCCCCGTTTTTTTGTTGTCCCGGAAATCTGTATGATAGATACATAAAATTCACTCTGCTGAAATCTCTCTTTTTCTTGATTTGACATAACAACGAGACGAAACTTCACGATGTAATAGAGGGGTCTCGGGTTAGCAAGAAGCCGAGACCCCTCTATTACATCCTGCATACACGAGGAAAAGCAAGGAAAAGAGAGATTTCAGCAGATTCCGGAAGTTGTTACACTATATGCCCGCGCCGGATAAAGTAGAACAGGTAACAGTCAGGCAAATGGAACAGGCGGGACAGCAAAAAAATACCCCTGACCAGGTGAGGTCTGAGGGGTATGATTATCATTATTCTATCTGAGACACATCCAAACCATATTCAGATAAAATACGACTATTTACTTTTTTTCTTCTATC
>JBGVOJ010000734.1:0-1773 GCA_045126415.1 Eubacteriales bacterium
GTGAATGCTCCGAGTTTGTTGATTACCTTGATGTCATCATTATTGAGAAAGTTTTTGATTTCGTACATGGTTGTATTCCTTTCGTTTATATGAATAATATTCTCAACGGCGTTGTCTCCAACGATCCGTTGGATTTTTCCAAAAATGCGGTTGTTGATTCGATTGCGGAAGTATGCTATACTTGTTTCAGGTAAGGTACCAATACCAAGTTCACTGAAAGAGGTGTAAACCAATGATAAATATGAATATCGGAAACAAAATCCGTGAACTGCGGAAGAAAAAAGGAATTACCCAGGAACAGCTGGCATCTGCGTTAGGTATTACTTCACAGGCAGTCAGCAAGTGGGAGATGAGCACCGGATACCCGGATATCGCCATGCTCCCGGTGATTGCGGGATACTTTGGCGTAAGTATGGATACGCTGTTCAATTATGATGCGGATAAGCTGGAAGAAAAGATTATGGATGTGCTGTATCATTCCAGAGTGGATGCACACACATTTGAAGAGACTGAAAAAATCCTTCTGGAAGGTATTGCAGATTATCCCGGCGGACATATTCTGAAACGGGAACTTCTTGAGCGGTATGCCGGTCAGATCCGCGCACATGACAGAACCGACTTGATCGAAAAAGCATTGGAACTCGGAAAACAGATCTGCGAGGAATGTGAAGACTCTTTCATCTATCTCGGTGTCATGGGAGATATGGCGGATATCTATATCACGACAGGCAGGTATGAAGAAGGAAAAAAGCTGATCGAATCCATGCCATATCGGTATCATTTGGATATTTACGACAGAATGCGCTGTACTTCGATGTTTTTGAACGATAAGGACAGGCTTCATGAAACAAGAGAATGGAAACGGTGGGCGCATCAGGAACTGCACATGGTCTGTGAAGCGGAAGGATTCAGTTTCTTTGCTGTCGGCGATTATGAAAATGCACTCTGGTCGTTCGAAGAAGCGGCAGACCTGATCGAACGGTTCTGGCAGAGACCGATTCCGCAGGAGTATGCATTACTGCAGGGACCGTATGTCCCGGAAGGAACCGCACGGCTTGCAGCAGCCGGATGCCTATACAAACTCGGACGTCTGGAAGAATGTGACGCCATGATAGATCGTGCATATCATCTTATCCGTGACTATTACAGCGATGAATTGTGGGAAAAATGTAAAGAACAGCGCATGAAAGAATACAGAGCTGTATACTGTAAAGTAGGTCTCGACGAATACAAACCCTGTATCTGACATATAAGACAGGCTGTCTGACTGTAGAATTACAGCGGACAGCCTGTGTTTTTATTCCAGCACATCAAAAATCACATGCTTATTCAGATACAGCGTCGCAATCCCGGCGAGCACCGGATTGTTCGACTCACACCCGCGGCAAATCTGTCCGATGTTCCGGTATGTCGTCTCCTCATCGTCATACAGTGCATCCACCAGCTTATCGTTCGTGGACACATCCACAATCCCGCATTCGACACACTTCACCAGTTCTCCGACCGACAGCTGATTCTGCTTTACCAGCCGCATCAGCTGTTTTTCAGTTTTGTTGAACTGAGGTTTGGCAAAGATTTTCTTTGTAACCTTCAGCGAAATATGCTTCACCAGTGTCAGATGCAGAAAGGGGGCGGATCTTGTCAGCAGATTGGCTGTCACAGGGATCACATACAGTCTGTTCAGCAGATCGTGCAGTGCATCCGCACCGGTAACGCCGTGCCCGCTGACGATGAATCCCTGCTGTTCCATTCGGTCAAGGTAGGCTTCGCAGG
>JBGVOJ010000735.1:0-7587 GCA_045126415.1 Eubacteriales bacterium
GACTTGAACTTGTGGACGGACACCGTGATTGGAGAAAATTTCAACTCACGCACCTCATGCGAGGTGCGACGGTTGCGGCGTCAGACGGGGACAAATCTTTCCGGATTTCAACTCACGCACCTCATGCGAGGTGCGACGTTGAAGTGCTTTCCGCGGACGGTTCGGTCATCATTTCAACTCACGCACCTCATGCGAGGTGCGACATACGCTGTTCGGGGATTCCTCCGGCAAACTGCAGATTTCAACTCACGCACCTCATGCGAGGTGCGACCGCGGCTGAGAAGTCGATGGAAACGGCAAAGCAGATTTCAACTCACGCACCTCATGCGAGGTGCGACCGGGATCGCGATTACGGTGTTTTCCGGAATTTCAATTTCAACTCACGCACCTCATGCGAGGTGCGACACGACATCCGCCTGACCGACGACTGCATCCGGAAGATTTCAACTCACGCACCTCATGCGAGGTGCGACCGAGGCGGCGGTGGCGGCGGCTACGGCGGAAACGATTTCAACTCACGCACCTCATGCGAGGTGCGACCGCAAAATATTGTGTCTGCAATCGCACACGATACTACATAAGGTGGACTCACATTAATATCACGTTACATATTCAATGATACCAACGCATTTTATCATGTTTTTCAGGCGCACCTACCCATGATTTTCCTATCATCGGTGGTTCGCCGCTATAATATAATCACTCCTTCCGGGTTATAGGTCGGCTTTGCGCCAATATGCTCAATTCGCTTATCCCAATTGTTTCCCAAATAATAAAACCTGAGACTGTCACGTTCAGGATCAATCAACTTAATCAGCCGTTCTTTCATCCTGATAAAGCTTCCATAATCCAGATCCGCTTCAAATACAGAATTCTGCACTCTCTGAGCATGGTTTTCGCATTCCTTCGCCACCTTCCGCAATCGGCTGCGTCCGGACTTATCTTCTGTGTTGACATCATAACTGATCAGTACCATCATATTCTCTCACCTATTTTGCCAGATAACACGGATACTCTTCAAGTTCTCCGCGCACATACTTTGCCAACAGATTGCTCTGCACATACGGCAGCAGCCCGAATTGAATTTTCTGTTTCAGATACGGGTGCATCAAATCGGTACGTTTCTTTTCCTGCCACTTGGTCAGAACCTTCTTGCGTCCATCTTTATTAAGCAGTACTGCACCGGATATCTGCGGTTCAAAGTCTCCTTCCGTTATAACGCGAAGATTCAGCAGCGTCAGAACAAACCGTTCCACAATGCTTCTGCACTCTTCCATCAAATCACACGCCAGTGATACCCGTCCGCTTCTCAAAGTATGGTAATACCCAATATACGGGTCCAAACCGACAGCAAACAATGCCGACGCAAATTCATTGGTATACACCGTATACATAAACGACAGAAGTGCGTTGACCGGATCCAACGGCGGATGCTGATTGCGGTACACAAACGACATCGCGTTCTCTGCCGTCATCAAACGACCAAAGACGGAAAAATAACGATGAGCACAGTTGCCTTCAATGCCCAATATCCGTTCAGAATCACAGGCATCATACACCGACTCAATCCCATTTTTCAATGCTTCTATTGTGTTCAGAACCGATTCATCCTGCCTCAGGGCAACGTTATCGTGCATACTCCGACGCAGGAGATGCATCGTATTTCCCAGTTTGGCAGCCACCGTATTCTGAGCAAGTATCAGACTGTTTTCACGGAATTTATCAATCTGTGCAACACGCAGATGTACATTTCCACGCGTTCCGCCTCCGACACTGGCGAGATACTTCCCCTGAGGCGAAATAAAACTCAGCAGTACCTGCTTCTCCACACACTTTCCCATGAGAGCGGGAGAGCATCCGGCATAGCTGAAACAAACAATACTTTCCACATTGTCAAACGGAATCCGAAATCGTTCCTCATTCGCCAGTCTGCAGACAATCGTCTCGCCTTCCAAGGCAAGATAAGCTTCTTCCTGCATTATATACAAGGTGTTCAACAGTTTCTTCATATCTCACCCTCCTCTATCAATACCTGTATCCTGCTGCGAACCTGCGTCCCTGTTTTTTTGACCGGCAGACAAATGTCCTTCATCGAGCAGCCTGTACATCGCTGCTGTCTGGGAATCGGCGGAACTTTACCAAGTTTCAACATTGTCCGCATCTGTACCAGTACCTCTTTCAATTCCCGATCCAGTCGTGCATATTCTTCCCTCACCGGAAGCACTACACGTTTACGGACATCCGCATAATACACTGCCGCTTCGCAATTTCCGCCGAAGACATGATCCACACAAAGTTTCTGCGCGAATATCTGCATCAGATCTTCCTCGTTCCACTCTCTGTTTTTTGGTTTTGTCGGCTTATATTCCACTATACACAACTGATATCGTCCGTTTTCTCCCGGAATAGCCACTCCATCAGGATCTGCCCTTGCCTCAATACAGTCCGTTACCCCATACAACCCATAATCCGTACCGTCGTGATAAACACTGACACCGCAGTATGTTTTTATCCCGCGTCCAACGCGTACATAATCCGGATCATGTACACGTTCATGCATGAGATCGGCCTGGGCAACAAATAAATTGTCTGCCCAAAGCTGTTCGATCTCACACAATCCCCAGCGATGGGGGCAGTACAGGAAATGCTGTATCCTGCGCAAACTGATCTGTTCCATCTTACAGGCGATTGATCAGCGCAACACCGGCAGGCATTTCTTCCTCCACCGTGATCCGGTAATCCCGGAAACTGCGGGGCGGTGTCATGGGATCGACAGCCTCTGCACGGATACGTTCAAACAGAGCACAGGACGTGCAATTGCCAAGAATACTGTCATGACGGAAAATATACAGCTTTCTCATACACATTTTTCCGCGTGCGGCACTGTGGTCATGCTCAAACATATTGATGATCGCTTCCCAGAGAATTTCAAGGTCATCTTCCGTAAGACCCGTGGATTTCTGTGCCAGTGCCGCCGATACATAACCTTCCGCACGATACAGGGCATAAGGGATCACGCTCTTGCGTCCCATCTCGGTTTCACCAGTCTCCTGACGTTCCTCTGTAGTTCTCGCCTGACGGGTGATCGATACGTCCTGAGTGAAAATGGGAGACACACTCCGCGCAAAATTGATCTGTACTGGTCCGCGAACAATACCGCAGGGATCATCCCCGGTAGACATCACAGCACCAAAGGTACGGACATCAAAAAAATTTTCACACATATAGGCGCGGGCAGCCGCTACTTCATCGGTCTTCTTTCCCTTCTGACCGCGTTCCAGACCAAGGGTATCGTATGCTTCGGAAAATACCGTATTAAGTGCTTTACCCGGTTTGATAAGGATATCGTATCCTGCTTTTCCTTCACACGCAAGCTGTACATAATTGCGGATTTTACGCTTCAGGCACACATCGGTGACAAAACCGTAGCCGGTTTCCGGATCCACACGGGGCATATTGGCCGCATCCGGGTCGCCATTGGGATTTCCGTTCTCTACGTCAAAAAACATTACAAATTCATAACGATTACTGATCATCATTTTTCTTTTCCTCCTTGCGATAGGTCATCGCGTTGTTCTGATGATAATATCCAATAATAAACTTCCCCTGATCCACAAGAGAAAGCTGATGCGGAAATTCATTTCCCAGCATATTGAGAATAATACCGATTGTCCGTGTGAATTCCTCTGTGTTCTTCGCTTTTTTCAAATGATACTGGCCGACTTTGAGCAGTTTGGGGAAAATCACAGCCGGTGTGGACGACGCGGATGAAAAGTATGCATCCTTAATCGTCCTGTTAAGCCTGCTTTCCGCCGCTTCCTGCTGTGCCTGCTCCAGCACGGCGAACAGACGTCCGCACAGATAGGCGGGATTGGTATTTTTCGTATCCAAAGACAATGTAATCTCCTCCTTTTGTCCCATATAACGAGCCTGACGGTTAATGCAGGCTTTGATAATGCCGATTCTGGTGGGATTGAGCTTGATCGGTGGTTTATTTTCCTCATCATGATCCGTACGTACCCTTCGTATCACCTGAGCAAGAAGACTCTGCGGATACGGAGACGCATGGATCACCGCATGCATCAGTTTTGTCATCAGTGACGGATCAATTGTTTCATTTGTGCTTTTGGGAGAAATCAGTTCTTTCTTAATCTGCCACAATGCAATGGACTTTGCTCCGGGAAACGGCTGCATATCGAGCTGATGCAGCATGATGTTGTTCACAATTTCCCCGAACTGCTGCCGATGAACAAAACAGACCGCCGCTCTCGAGGAATTCGGTTTCAGACCGGCAACATAGCATTCCACGCCGGGATCCAGATTTTCCGGCAGATCAGCCGAAACAATCCCGGATTTTCCTTCATGAACCCGACTGTACGCACTTTCCAACAGCTTGTCCATCTCGTCTTCATCCATCCCATCCGGAACCTTATCGGCCAGCAGCAGACTCAACCAGTCTGCATACTCCTTCTCTTTCGTCATCGCCCAGAAGATCACCGTCAGATCATCAATAAATATACGGTGATGGGAGTCATGAATCAGATGATTCGCGGCTGCTATATAGCGATATGCCGCAGTTTCCGAGATATTTGCATTGTATGACTGCTGTGCACCGTAGGATGTTTCCGAATCGTTGTTGTAGCATACCAGCAACGTTCCCATCGACGGTCCCTTGGCAAGACCGGTCAATTTACCGTGCAGACGTGCAACAGGAGCCATTTCACCTGTAACCGCGCACTGTCCGATGACGGCATCTTCTCCCGCAGTCTGCGCTTGTTGGTACATAGATTCCCATTTTGATTTCACCTGCGCATCATCATGCAGAAGAACGCCGGGATTTCCCGCGAGACAAAAAGCAAATCCTGCGGTCGGATAGTCCTTTCCCACCTCTAAAAGAAACGGATTTTCTGTTTCTTTTTCAGGATTCCAGTTTTCTGTAAAACTGCGGAATGCCCGCACAATCGGTGAATCAAGACCCTCCAGAAATTTCAAAGTTTCCTCAACAAAAGCTTCATGGGAACGCATCGGCTTGATTGCCTTAGCCTCAGAAACCTTCGGTGTCTTCACGGCAAAACTCTGTGTCTGCTTGTCATAATCCAAGCCGAAAAGATACATCGGACGATGCTCGACAATATTTGCTTTAATTCCCGGGAAATCACTTCTCCTTGGCAGCGTCATTTCCGTCGGAACTTTTCTGATTTTTACTTTCCCGCGAGCATCCTTCGATTCATCATCACGGCGTTGGTCAATAATCCCCGCAATCTTCCCATCCGGTGTCAAAGACACCAGCCGATGGATATTGACTCTTGAATACTCTTCCCCTACAAGAACACCACGGGACGCCAGAATTTCATAATATTCTGTCAATGCACGTATCAGCATCGCAATTCCCTCCTGTATGCGGTTACATCGATGACACCGCCGACCATATGCGGACGGTAATACAGGGCATCGGCCCGATCGGAATATTTCGGTGCTTCCCAGTCTCCGTTGACCGGTATGCCGCCGTCTCTGAACTGCATCCTGTAAAGCATATACCCTAAGTCCACATCCCCCAGTACACGGATTTCCGGACTGATTTCCTCCACAGGAAACTCCTCAGTAAGCTGAATACTGCGTACCGGGAATTCGGCACATCCCATGCAGGGTGTGCGGAAATATTGTCCGTTTTCCAATCTGCGGCGGAGGATGCAAGAATGCTTCTCCGCACTCTCATCCTCTTTCTCGCTGCGCAGTCCGGTCATTTCAAAATGAAACTCTACACCGTAACGCACATTTGTCAGAATCATTGAGGCACGCTGGTTACGGCATTGATCCGTATAAATCACCGGGTCACGGAAGCCATGATTCATCCGGGACTTCATAGAATCCAACGATACCTTATCCTTAACTTCATTGCGTCTGACGTTAATAAAACGAATAGGGTTAAAAACGATAATGCGGTCGATCACGTAGCATATTGCTGGTTTCCAATAGACGCTTTTCAGCAGTCCTTCCAGTGCTCCGGGAGTAGGTACATCATAACTGCACCTCTCTACTTTCAGCTCCGGGCGTGTAAAACAAGCACGTTCCGCTTCAATCATCACTTTGAATCCATAGGCCATTGTCTTCCCTCCTTCATAAGTCAAACAGATCCTGACCCGTAAATCCGATTCCGACTTCACTGTTGTAATAATCCATATTCATCAGGCAGTAGATCCCACATCCGAAATCATCGATTACTCCCTGCTTACGCAGATCATCCAGTTCCCACCGGGTGATCGATGCCGTGTAGCTCTGCAGACGCCGCTCCGGAACAAGTTCTCCACGGCGCAGGCATTCAACCAGTTCTCTTCCGGCTTTATCTGTCGCCACGACAATCGAAATTGTCCTGTCTTCGATCAGATGGAAATTTTCTGCGTATGTACGGAAATTCAAATCCATCGGCGACTTTGAATATCTGCTGAAGGCATGGATCATAAGTTCATCCTTTTTTGCAAAGATCAACCGTTCATAATATTCCCTGATGCAATCCTCACTCGAAATATCCGCATACTCCGTCAGCAGACTTCGGGTGATATCACTCTCAACCGTATCATGACGACGCTGCATATCGCTGCGCTCAAAAATCACGACCTTCGCATCTTTCCTCTTCCCCTCGCGATTACAGCGTCCTCCAGCCTGCAGAATACTGTCCAGGGCAGTAAGTTCACGGAAGACACAGGAAAAATCCAGATCGACTCCCGCCTCTACCAGCGATGTCGAAAAACATATCACTCTTTTGTCCGGCGGAACATTTTCCAAGTCGGGATAAGCTTTCTCCAACTCGCAAAGCTCCTTGCGTATTTGCTCAATTGTCTTTGCTCTGTCCTCTGCGGTCATGTAGGTGGAAAGGTGGAATCTTTTACATTTATCCGAACAGCATTCATACAGCTCCCGCGCAGTTTTCTTAGTATTCACGATCACAAGACTGCTCGGAGCATCGGTACATTGCAGGATCAGTCTCTCGTCAGTCATCTCTCCTGCCCACAGAAAATCACACTTTTGAAAAGCGGAATACAACGACTTATCCGGAATCAAATCCGTCACCTGTAACTTCTGTGAGCCAAACGTATGCAATAATTTCTCATAATCCGGCATAGTGGCCGTCATAAAGATTGCATCACTGTTTAAACATGACGTAACCAGAGCAATCGCTTTCAGGCATGGCTGCAAATACTCCAGCGGAAGTGTATGAATCTCATCAAGAAGAATTACACTGTCTGCAAGATTGTGGAGCCGCCGCAGTTTTCCTCTGCTGCAGGCTGCGATCGATTCAAAAAACTGAACCGTCGTTGAGACGATCATTTCCGCATCCCAGTTTTCACAGGCATGAATTCTTTTGTTCTTTTCTTCATCATCCAGTTCGGGAACGTCATCATAGGAAAACGTGGACTGATGCCGCACAATCTGAGCATCCGCTTTAAAAATGTCCTCCAGCGTCCCTGCGGTCTGGTCAATGATCGCATTATAACCGGACACATAGATAATTCGCTTCCTGCCGTGCAGAATCGCACGCTGCAGTGCAAATTTCATGCTGCACAGCGTCTTTCCGCTGCCGGTCGGCAT
>JBGVOJ010000736.1:0-2354 GCA_045126415.1 Eubacteriales bacterium
GAGCCGGAAATAATCTCCAGATCACTGACCGGCGCCGCAACGGGAAGTTCCGCTGCCACGGAAGCAACGTCCTGTGTAATCACATAGTTCTGATCCTTTCGGACGTCTGCCATACCGAATTCGTACGGATAGAAGATCAGCGCCAGCTGATTTCCTTCCTGTACCCGGTACACGGTCGGCTGAAGATAGATGGTATACTCCTGGTATACGCCGTCCTCCGGCGTGACTTTTTCGGAAGCGGAGGCGGATTCATACCCGGCATCCGGATTGCACAGATCCATCCAGCCGCGGGAAACGATCGTGTAGGACATTTTTTCCGGAACCAGTTCCACCAGATCATAGTTCTTCAGGCCGCCGCCCTGCCAGAGACCACCTTTTTTCAGCGTCTTCTGCTCCGCATAGGCTGCAGTGGTATAGAACGACTGCATCTTTTGGCCTGACGCGGGAATTTCCACCAGCATGGCGCTGACCATCAGAGCATCCCGTTCTTCCAGCGGGGTTTTCACACCTTCGGCATTGGAAACCGCTGCGCGGAAGCGAACAGGTACAGATCCCTTGATAATCGTGTCCTCGTCAATGTCCACAGTATACATGGCACTTACTTCCGGCACCCCGCCTTTGAGTACCAGCTTGTCACTCCAGTTTCCGTAGGTCACTTTCGCAGAGGCATAGTCGCTGCTGAAGGAAACGGTTTCGCCTTCCTGCTGTTCAAATCCGGTCATCGTCAGAATCTCATCACATTCCCAGCTGTCGTAAGATACCCACGTGTTTTCATGGCTGTCCTGCACGGTGACTTCCGCCATATTCTCAATGCCGTTATCCAGATCATACAGATAATGGCTGAACCATTTGTTCAGCAGTTCGTCATAGGCTTCTCCGTTGATCTCAAAACCGAATTCGTCCGCCGGATGCGTGGGGGTATGATGTCCGTCCTGATGCAGAAGCAGTTTTACCTCCGCACCGGATTCCCGGTACGCCCAGTACATCATTTCAAAATGCTTGGTACGGACATTGTAGTCCGCCAGACCGTGAACAATCAGGGCAGGGCATTGAATATTTTCCGCATTCCGCGTATAATCGCGGACAGCCCACGGTTCACCGTAATCTCCGTTGAGCGCGAGCTGATCCTGCCACAGCTGTTCCAGATAAGCACTGTATTTTTCCGAGATGGAATTCCAGTCCTTTTTATCGAAATAACGTCCGGCACAGTAACCAGCCAGATAATCAAGATAAGTAACGCCGCCACGGGTGGATATCCCCTGGGAATTGGTGTATTCGTACCAGCTGGCAATCCCGGCAACGGGAACGATGGTTTCGAGACCTTCCACACCGGTCGTTGCCAGAGCAAACTGCGTGGTACCGGCATAAGAACGGCCGGTCATCCCGATTTTGCCGCTGCACCATTCCGCTTCGATCGGAATATTGCCGGTCTTGTCGGTATAGGCAATGCGATCACCGTGCAGCCACTCGATCACACATTTGAATGCGTCGGTTTCATGAGGATCACCGCAAGTTTCGAATCCTTCCGAATCCAGTGTACCGATCCCGCCGCATTCGACCACGGCAAAACCGCGTACCAGATAGTAGTCGTACCATGTCAGGTCTTCGTACATATAATCGGAATCCTGAGAATTCCGGTAATACCATTCCGAAGAATCGGCATTTCTGGCATGCTCCATGGTACCGACTGGTTCTTTCTGACTCGGAACACGGGGAGCCGGCTGACTATCCAGTTTGGACATATCGTAACTGCTGCCGTTGACGTTCTGTGCAAACCCATTGGGCGTACAGCCTGTGATATAAGGACGGGCTTCGTAAATCACGGCTGCTTTATAGTTTCCTTCCGCAGCGGCTCTGGGAAGCTGTACCAATGCCTTCACCAGGTCCAGCTTTCCGTCGTCGTCCGTGTCATAATTGGTTTCCACATAGACGAAATAGCGGATAATGTCACTCTCCTCATTGCTGTAACCCGTTTTCGCCGCACCGGAAGTGTACGGAAAGATCGGCTGTGCCTTCCCGTTCAGAAAAAGCGGCACTCCGTCTTCAACCGCTGTCTGTATCTGCTCCCGGATGTCCAGCATCTTTGCGATCTGTACTTCCGTGACCGGCGCATCCAGTACATCCTGATCTTCGTTGTCGTCGATCATGCCCAGACTTTCGGCAAAGGCATTGTAATCATACGGATATGTACCGAGCTGTTCCTGCTTCAGACCACTGTTTTCCATCACTTCTTTGATGGTTTCCTGAACCGTCATGCCGCTCAGATCAATTTTTTCCGATTCCGCTGCAAATACAGCGGAAGTTATGAAGAAATTCATCGATACAGCCAGTAAAACGGAAAGAAAACGCTTATA
>JBGVOJ010000737.1:0-1371 GCA_045126415.1 Eubacteriales bacterium
TTTTTTGAAAGGGGTTCGGGAAAAACTTTTTTCCAAAAAAGTTTTCCCCGAGAATCTCCCAACCAATGAAAGAACTCCAGAAAGTCATGTCCGGCGTCCGCCGCGCGGTGCAGCACTATGAAATGATCGCGGACGGCGACCGGATTGTCGTCGGATTGTCCGGCGGCAAGGATTCGTCGGCACTTCTTCTTGCTCTCGCAAAAATGCGGGATTTTCTTCCCGTGAAATACGAACTTTCTGCGGTGACCGTCGACATGGGATTTGCGGACTCCCGCGAAAAACTGACCGTTCTCGAAGAATTCTGTGCATCCATCGACGTTGAATACCGTATCGTCGGAACGCAGATCGCGCAGATCGTCTTTGATGAACGGAAAGAAAAGAATCCCTGCGCACTCTGTGCAAAGCTCCGCCGCGGTGCGCTCAACAATGCCGCACTCGACATGGGTGCGAATAAAATTGCGCTCGGTCATCACCTCGACGATGCCGTCGAGACGTTCATGATGTCCGTGATGCACGAAGGACGTATCGGCTGTTTCTCACCTGTTACATGGTATGACGATCAGCGCTTTTTTGTGATACGTCCCCTCATTTATACGACCGAACGGGAAGTGAAGGCACTGGTGCGTGCCGCGGAACTTCCTGTTGTTGCCAGCTCCTGCCCGGAAAACGGAAACACCGAGCGGGAAGAAATGAAAAAGTACCTCCGCACCTTCGACGATCTCCACCGCGGACTTTATAAACGTGTCCTCGGCGCGCTTGAACGCCGCGGGATCGACGGATGGTACGAATAAATCGGTATTCGGCAGATTTGCCGAATTTTACAGAATAAACGAAAATTATTTTGCGGAATACGGAACTTTTTACGTTTCCGGAACGTCTATACACCAGACAAATCATCTGCACAGGAAATACAATGAAAAAGAAAGTAAAAGCGGTTTCCGGAACAGCGGAAAATCCGGAAAGCCCCCCTGTAAAATCCGAAAAAAAGAAATGGCGTATTTCCAGACGTGAACGTGCCGAACGGCGGCTGACATCGGTTTTTCTGATGCCCAGTTTCCTCGGTGTCATGCTGTTTTTCATCCTGCCGTTTCTTGTTGTCATATATTATTCCCTGATCGATAACCCGACTACGGCGAATTTCACCGGTCTGGAAAACTTCACGAAGCTGTTTTCCAACAACGCATTCAAACTTGCGCTGAAAAATACCGGTATTTTCTCCATTACCGCTGTGCCGCTTGTTGTAATAATTGCACTGGCACTCGCAGTACTTCTGGAATCGAACATACCGTACAAAAGTACATTCCGGACGATTTTTCTCTCTCCGATGATCGTTCCGGCGGCTTCGATCATCCTGATCTGGCAGGTACTCTT
>JBGVOJ010000738.1:0-6258 GCA_045126415.1 Eubacteriales bacterium
AGATATTCTGACAACGCTGTACCCATTCGCACGCCTGATTGCAGACCGATACAACGGAGCGGAATGAATTCGGTACCAGCTTCACGGTTCTTCCGCAGTCATCCAGAGATTACTCGATGATCTCCGGACAGATATATTCTCTCCGCATCATTTGCCGGATACCTTATCTGCTCGATCAATTCCTGCGTATCTTTGTCTTTCTTCAGTTCAATCACCGCTGCAGGTTTGCCGCGGTGCATCGGACGCGGTATCAGGCAGATATCTGCAAAGCTCTTTCCTGTCGGTACCTCACGGATGATGGTGTAGTATTCCTTCGTAAAGCAATATGCCAGCATGATCGTACAGCTCAGCGAATATTCGGCGTTGTACTGAAGAATCGAAATCTCGTCGTGTGCCTGACCGATTCCCTTCGCCACTGTTTCCGCATCCATGTCCTACAGGAACGGCAGAGGTTTTGTTGGAAATCTTGATTTTCCGTATCTTATTGACATCAGGCGTACAATTCACTTGATTTTTCCTCCCTCCGGTACTATAATGAAAGAAAAAACGCTGAATTTCAGCACTTGGAGGTATCCCATGCTTTACGGAGACGGAATCCACGACGACACTGCCGCTCTGCAGGAAATGCTGGACAGACAGGGCATTGTCACCATCGACCGCCCCGGCACCTATCTCATCACAACAACGCTCATTCTTCATTCAAACACCCGCTTCATCCTCTCGCCCGGCGCCGTTCTTCTCGCCGCACCCATGTCACGGTGCGCGCTGATCGAGAATGAACACTTCGCAGACGTAGGTCGGGACGAAAACATCGCCATTATCGGCGGAACATGGGACGGAAACTGCGATGCCATGGGACTGGACGCCGAATACGAGGCAATCCACCGTCTGGACGATCCCTACAGTCCTTCCCTCTTCAAGGGCAAGCTGATCCGGTTCGCCCATCTGGATCGGATTTCTCTATCCGGCATGATCGTGAAAAATCCTGTCAGCTACGGCATCCAGATCGGAGACGTGCGGGGCTTTGTATGCCGTGACCTTTTCTTCGATTACAACCACCACTTCGGTACCACCGACGGGGTTCACATCAATGGTCCTGCACGGGACGGTGTGATCGAAAATCTGTGCGGCACCACCAACGACGACATGGTTTCCCTGACCACTTACGATGAACCCCATGCGGAAATCTCCATCGGTCCCATTTCCAATGTGTATATCCACAACATCACCGCCATGAACGGCTACTCCGGCATACGCCTTCTGTCGGGCGAAAACTGCGAACTGCGTTCCGTTCATATCGACGGACTGTACGGCGATTACCGCCACAACGGGGTTATCATCTCCAATCACAATAAACGGCCCGGAAGTGTGTGGTTCGACGACATCACCATCGAGCACGTCCACGCCCGGAAAAGCTATACGCCCCTCAGCGAAGACTGCTTCCGCTACTGGGAAGAAAACGCTGACCGCTGCGCTATCATTGAGTTCGGTGCAGGTGCGGTCTGCGGAAACGTGATTCTCCGTGATATCATCCGCCACGAAGAACGGTCCACACAGGGTGACGTTGTTGCCCTGTCGTCTTCTGCTGTAATTGATCGACTGGTCGTTGACAATCTCTGGCAGACCACCGCAGACGGTGTGACGGCTCCCGTGTGGGACATCAAAGGCACCATCCGTCAGCTTCTCGAACACAATATGATGCACTGAAATAAGAAAAAAGGTCTGCAAATCCCCTGCCGCTCGGCATTTCACAGACAATTGTATAGTAATCTTTGGCAGAATAGAACGTCAGTCCGATCACACAGCTCAGTGAAATTATATGTATCATATGAAATTTCGTTCGTTACAGCGAAAGAATTTACATATTTTCTGTTGAGATTGCTTCCCATTCTGTGGTATCATAGGAAAAACTGCAGGAAGGAGGTACCGCATGGAAAAACAATACGCCTGCATTGATCTCAAAAGTTTTTACGCTTCCGTCGAATGTGTGGACCGCGGGCTTGATCCCATGAGCACCAATCTGGTTGTGGCGGACATCCGACGGACGGAGAAAACCATCTGTCTTGCCGTTACTCCTTCGCTGAAAGCTCACGGCATTTCCGGACGCGCCAGATTGTTTGAAGTCATACAGCAATTAAAAATCGTTAACGCCAAACGCCAGCAGTATGCTCCCGGCAGACGCTTCACCGGCTCCTCTTCCAATGATCTGGAACTCCGGCGGAATCCGTCCCTTGCCATTGACTACATCGCCGCACCGCCCAGGATGGCGCACTACATGGAATACAGCACCCGTATTTATCAGATTTACCTGAAATATGTTGCGCCGGAAGATATTCATGTATACTCCATCGACGAGGTGTTCATCGATCTGACTCCTTATCTGAAGGTCAGCGGCAGAACCGCCTGTGAATTCACCTCCATGATGATTGCTGACGTGCTGAAGACCACCGGGATCACTGCGGCTGCCGGAATCGGAACGAATCTGTATCTTGCCAAGATCGCCATGGATATCGAAGCCAAGCATGCCGAACCGGACGAAAACGGCGTCCGTATCGCTTATCTGGATGAGATGACCTACCGGCAGAAGCTGTGGAGCCATCGTCCGCTGACCGATTTCTGGCGGGTGGGTCCCGGATATGCAAAGAAACTCCAGGAAAACGGACTGTATACCATGGGGGATATCGCACGATGTTCTCTCGGCAAACCCGGTGCATATTACAATGAGGAGCTGCTGTTCCGGCTGTTCGGCGTCAATGCGGAACTGCTGATCGACCATGCGTGGGGGTATGAGCCGTGTACCATCCGGGAAATCAAGGCATACCGGCCGGAATCGAACAGCATCGGCTCCGGACAGGTACTGCAGTGTCCGTATACCTTTGAGAAAGCGAAACTGGTGGTCAAGGAAATGACGGACAATCTGGTACTTGATCTGGTGGAAAAGAATCTGGTCACGGATCAGATGGTACTGACCGTCGGGTATGATGCAGAAAGCCTGACTGACGGTACGAACTACAAAGGCGAAGTCACAGCGGACCGGTACGGCAGGAAAATCCCGAAGCACGCTCACGGTACGGCCAATCTGGACCGTCAGACTTCGTCCACCCGGCGCATCATGGAAGCGGTGATGGAACTGTACGACCGGATTGTGAATCCTTCCCTGCTGATACGTCGGATCAATCTGACCGCCTGCCGTGTGGCGGATGAACGGGTAGCCGGAGCACATCGCGGAAAGAGCGAACAGCTCGATCTGTTCACGGATTACGAAGAAGTTCAGAGGAAAGAAGCCGAGGAACAGGCGGTGCTGGAACGGGAGCGGAATATGCAGAAGACCGTGCTGGAACTGAAAAAGAAATTCGGAAAGAACGCCATCCTCAAGGGGATGAACTTACAGGAAGACGCCACCGCCAGGGACAGAAATGCCCGGATCGGCGGACATAAGGCGTGACAGGAGGAGCTATGCCCGGAAACTACGATGATATCATCCATCTCTCCCGTCCGAAATCCAAAAAGCATCCGTCCATGTCCATGTTGGAACGTGCGGCGCAGTTCTCCCCTTTTGCCGCGCTGACCGGATACGAAGCCGCTGTGCGGGAGACCGCCCGTCTGACCGATGAGCGGATCGAAGTAGATGATGGAACCAAAGCAATGCTGAATGAGAAACTGTGTTTTCTTCTGGAAAATCCGCAGGCGGAAGCCGTGTTCACCTATTTTCAGCCGGACAAAAGAAAATCCGGCGGTGCGTACGTGCACATGACCGGATTTGTGAAAGATATGGATGAGATAAAACGGAAAGTCATCCTGACCGACGGGACGAGGATTTCCGTGGAGGAAATTCTCAGGATCGAATCGGCGGTATTCAGCCGGATGGAAACAGAATAAGAGGAACAGGCTTAATGGGGTATCCTTGGATATGTCCTCCGTTGTTTCTGCAGGTTCGCTGACAGAGATGCTGTTATCTTCTGCTTTTTTTGCTTTGTCCGCAGAGATAATCTTGAATATTTGCAGCGAATCGGATATAATTAAACTGACCAAAGAAGCACGGGAATGGTAATACAGATACCGGATCTTCCGGTGAGAAAGGATGAAAATGATGAACAAGCATTTCAAACTTCATCTGCCCGATGAGGGAATGGACATTTACGCTCCCTGTGAGGGAATGACCTGGGGGTATCGCTATGGCCCCAGCATTATGGTTCATGACGGCATTTGTGAGGTATGGTTTGCTTCTCCCGGCGCAGCCGGGGAAGCCGACTGGTTCACCTATAAGAAATCCACCGACGGCGGCAAAACATGGAGCCCCGAAGTGGTGGTTCTCATGCCTACTGCCGACTCCATGGACTGGTTCTCGGTGTGCGACCCGGCGGTAATCCGATATGGCGGCTATTATTACATCGGCTATACCTCTACTGTATTTTCTCACGGCGGCGGCGTATGCAACAACGCCTTTGTTGCACGTTCCAAACATGCGGAAGGTCCCTACGAAAAGTGGACGGGGGACGGCTGGGGCGAACACCGCGGAGATCTGCACTGGATCGGCAAACCGGCTCCGATCGTCTATTTCGACGAGCCGTGGCAGCGCTGGGGAGCGGGTGAGCCTTCGTTCGTGGTGAAGGACGATGTGCTCTATATGTATTTCACCTGGACTTCCACACGTGCCGACGGCAGTTCCTATCATATGACCCGGGTGGCTACCGCCGACATGACCAGAGAGGACTGGCCGGCTACCCTTGAATATCGCGGTGTGGCTGTCATGCGTTCGGGCGGATCCAACGACTCATTCGATGTGGTGTACTGCGAAGATATGGACAAATTCGTGGCGATTTCCACCGACAAGCGTTTTACCGAAGACAGTATGCTTGCCATTTATGAATCGGAGGATGGTCTGACCTTCCGCCGGGTGAATGAAATCCGCGTAAACACCAGCTTCATGTGCCACAACAGCGGGATGTCGGGAGACTGTCTGCATCACATCCGTTCGGGCGATCTTATGCTTCTTGCCTACGCTTACGGGAATCAATGGGGCAAATGGGGTACCCGCCTCCACCGCTACGAATTTGAATGTATGGACGAAGAATTCTATTCCGAAATCAATCTGCCCAATGTGGCCCGCGAGTTGACCTGTTTCCCCACACCTGATCCGATATGGCCGATTGCTGTCACAAGTATTCCCCACGTATATCGGCTCCATCCCGGCGAAACGGTAAAGATCAACCTTATCTGGCTGGATACCTGCTATCGTCGATATGAAATCGAGGATGGCGTGACATTCTCCAACTATGACCGGAATATCATCCGGACAGAGGGTATGGCCGTGCGGGGCGAAAAGCCGGGATATACCTATATTGACGCATCTTACGGAAACAGAACTCTGCAGATTCCCATTGTGGTCTATCCGGCAGACGTTGATCTTTCCGAAAGCAACACGCGGCTTGTGGGATTCAAGCCGGTTTCCGCCGATTATTTCCTTAATGCTGCCGAAAATGAACTGAAACAGATTCGCGGCATTGCCGGCTACGCCAACGGAAGCTGGTTTGAAATCGGCGGGGACACCAATCCCGAGGTGATTTACGAAAACGATTCGCCCGATGTGGTGAACGTCGATGCAAACGGTTATGTCACCTTTGCCGGCAAGGAAGGCAAGGCGAAGATCACTGTCCGCTGCGGAGAATATTCCTTCACCGTCACCGTAACCGCCGGAAACAGGTAAAACGAATCCAATTTATTTTCACGGAGAAATGATTCTATGACAGAACTTAACACAAGAGAACGTTTTGTGCGTACCCTGACGGGTCAGGAAGTTGACCGCGTTCCTTTTATGCGGATTTTTGGCGACGGAAATCAGGTTTTGCCCACATGGAAAGAAGAAAATCCCGGGGTAGAAACGTATATTGACGAATTGCTGGGTTTTGAAGGCGGCTATCGGGGCTGGCGCATTACGCCGGTAAATTTCTGGCTGTGCGGCGATATCCGCTGGGAAACCGTCGAAGAAACCGAGCAATACATTGTTCAGCGAAACAACATCGGTCAGATCAATAAGGCACTCAAAACAGGAGATTATCATAACCACGTCCTGGAATACCCTGTGAAGACCTGGCGGGACTGGGAGTACATAAAGAGCACTTATCTGGATCCCGATGATCCCGGACGTATCCCAAAGGACTGGCATAATTATGTGGAACTGTATCGGAACCGTACGTTCCCCTTACAGCTTACCTGCGGAGGTGTGTATGGGTTTGCGCGTAAAATGATGGGGGATGA
>JBGVOJ010000739.1:0-8854 GCA_045126415.1 Eubacteriales bacterium
GGCATTCCGACGCTTATCACCCGCCTGACCGGCGATGTCAATCAGGTGCAGAACGGTATCAACCTCGCGCTCCGTCTGCTCCTGCGCTCCCCGTTCGTCGTCTTCGGCGCGATGGTCATGGCGTTCACTCTCGACGCGAAAGCCGCACTGATTTTCCTTGCGGTGATCGCCGTTCTGTCCGTGATCGTGTTCGGCATCATTCTCGGCTCCGTTCCCGCGTACAAGAGAGTGCAGTCCGAACTGGACGCACTGACCGGCACGACCCGGGAAAGCCTGTCCGGTGCCCGCGTGATCCGTGCGTTCGGCATGGAGGACAGCGAAAGCGAAACCTTCGAAAAGCACAACACCGCCCTGAAGCAGCGTCAGCAGTTCGCCGGTAAAATCTCCGCACTGATGAATCCGATGACCTTCGTGATTCTTAACCTCGGCATCATTGCTCTCCTGCAGTCGGGCGGAAACCGGGTCATGACAGGCGCACTCCTGACCGGAGAAGTCGTCGCGCTGTACAACTATATGACCCAGATCCTCGTCGAACTCGTCAAGTTTGCAAATCTCATCATCAGCATCACCAAAGCGATCACCTGCATGCAGCGCATCGACGCAGTCATTCAGACCAAACCGGAAATGACCTTCCCGGAAACCGCTCCGACCGAAGCAAATTCCGCTTCGGCGATCGAATTCCGCTCCGTTTCCGTACAGTACACGGAAGGCAGTGATCCCGCGCTGACGGACGTTTCTTTCAAGGTAGAACGCGGGCAGACTGTCGGCATTATCGGTGGTACCGGCTGCGGCAAGTCCACGCTCGTTTCGCTGATCCCGCGCTTTTATGACGCATCGTCGGGCGAAGTCCTCGTAAACGGCGTGAATGTACGTGATTATCCGGCGGATACGCTCCGCGACAAGGTCGGTTATGTTCTGCAGAAGGCACTCCTCTTCAAGGGTTCCATCCGCAGCAACCTCCTCTACGGCAAATCCGGCGCAACCGATGCCGATATGACCGAAGCCGTTGCGTTTGCGCAGGGTTCGGACGTTCTTGCGGCAAAAGAAAACGGTCTTGACTCCGTCGTCGAACAGGGCGGCCGCAACTTCTCCGGCGGTCAGCGGCAGAGACTGACGATTGCACGCGCACTCGTCCGCAAACCGGAAATTCTCATTCTCGACGACAGCGCGTCCGCACTCGACTTCGCGACCGACGCGGCACTGCGGAAGACGATCCGCAGTCTTCCCGACCGTCCGACTACGCTGATTGTATCCCAGCGCACATCGTCTATCATGGATGCGGATCAGATCATCGTTCTCGACGACGGACATGTCGCGGGCATCGGTACGCACACCGAACTGCTGGAAACCTGCGACGTCTACCGCGAAATCTACGAATCTCAGTATAACTCCGGAAACAAGTTCCGGCAGGAGGCGTAAGACATGGCTGACAAGAAAAAGACCAAAGTGGAAAAGAAAACCTGGCTGCGTCTCGGCGCCTATCTGAAAAAATACACCGCGCTGATTCTCCTCACCATCCTTCTTGCGGCGGCAGTCGTGATCTTCACGCTGTACATTCCGATTCTCTGCGGCCGCGCCATCGACTGCATGATCGGTGCGGGAGACGTGGATTTTGACGGCATTGCAGACAACCTCATGCAGATTGCGTTCTGCGCGTTCGCGTGCGGCATTCTGCAGTGGATCATGAACTCCGTCAACAACAAAATCACCTATTCCGTAGTTTGTGACGTCCGCCGTGACGCGTTTGACACGATCACCGAGCTTCCCCTCTCCTACATCGACAGCCATCCGCACGGCGGTACCGTCAGCCGTGTCATCTCCGACGTTGACCAGTTCGCGGACGGGCTTCTGCTCGGCTTCACGCAGCTCTTCTCAGGTGTCATGACGATCCTCTGCACGCTCATATTCATGCTGATGATCCATCCGCTGATCACGGTGATCGTCGTGATCCTGACCCCGCTGTCCCTGTTTGTGGCGTCGTTCATCGCAAAAAAGACGTTCACAATGTTCAAGCTCCGTTCCGAAACGAACGGCGAACTGACCGCATTCATCAACGAAACCGTCGGCGGACAGCAGGTCATCCGCGCGTTCTCGCAGGAAGACGAGACCCTCGCGCAGTTTGACGATATCAACGAACGTCTGAAGAAATACTCACTCCGCGCGATCTTCTTCTCCTCGATCACCAATCCGGCGACCCGTTTTGTGAACAACATCGTTTACGCGGCAGTCTGCCTCACCGGTGCGCTTGCAGCGGCGGCAGGTTCCATGACCGTCGGCGGACTGACGAGCTTCCTCGCCTATGCGAACCAGTACACGAAGCCCTTCAACGAAATCTCCGGCGTTGTCACCGAGCTGCAGAACGCTCTCGCCTGTGCGGGACGCATTTTCGAGCTGATCGACGAGCCGCGTTATACGCCTGACAAGGAAAACGCTCCTGCGCTCACCGACGTGGAAGGCAATATCGATCTCGACAACGTGGACTTCTCGTACACGCCCGACCGTGAACTCATCAAGGGACTGAACCTCCACGCGAAGAAGGGTCAGCGCATCGCCATCGTCGGTCCGACCGGCTGCGGCAAGACGACAATCATCAACCTGCTCATGCGTTTCTACGACGTGAACGGCGGTACGATCAAGATTGACGGTCAGGAAATCCGCGACGTGACACGCAAATCCCTCTGCGGTTCGTACGGCATGGTGCTGCAGGACACATGGCTCCTGCACGGTACCGTACGCGACAACATCAAAATGGGACGTGAAGTGACGGACGATGAAGTCATCGCGGCAGCAAAAGCAGCACACGCACACAGCTTCATCCGCCGTCTGCCGAAGGGATACGATACCGTCATCAGCGACGACGGCGGTGTACTTTCCGCCGGTCAGCGTCAGCTCCTGTGCATTGCCCGCGTCATGCTGGAAATTCCGCCGATGCTGATCCTCGACGAAGCAACATCTTCCATCGACACGCGTACCGAACTGAAGATCCAGCAGGCGTTCCACACCCTCATGAAAGGCCGCACAAGCTTCATCGTTGCGCACCGTCTGTCGACCATCAAAGAAGCGGACACCATCCTTGTCATGAAAGCCGGCAAAATCATCGAATCCGGATCCCACGACGAACTGCTGAAAAAAGGCGGCTTCTACGCCGACCTCTGGGGCAGTCAGTTTGAAGTGAATGAATGATATTCGCGGGGAGGTAAGTTTTTGAAAAATGTACCCTCCCCGAACCCCACCTTCAAAAACTTTCAAACAAATGAAAAAGACAAAGTATATGCAAACTTTTCGCACTTGAAATCTGCACGATACCTTGTCTTCTTTTTTTGTTAAAAAAGGTTTTTGGAGGGGTGCGGGGAACTTTTTTGAGTAAAAAGGTTCCCCGCGAAAAAATTATTCAAGAATATTGGTCGTGATGTAGTCGATGCCCCAGGAGATGAGTTTTTCGGCGTCTTCGGGATTATCGACCGTCCATGCGTTGACTTCGACGCCGGCGTCGTGGCACGCCTTGATGCGTTCTTCGGTCAGCTGTGAGAAATGGATATCGAGACCCATGCCGCGTGCCTTGAGCATTTCCGGATAGCTGTCATCCCACTTACCGGAGAGGAACTGGCAGTGCTGTTCCGGACGGACGTTCTTGACGAGATCAAGGTTTGCGATGTTGAACGCGATGAAGCAGGTTTCTTCCAGATAATCTTCAAAAATCGCGAGGATGTCCTTGATTTCTTCCAGAGTGAAATTGGACTTGAGTTCCGGTACGCAGATCTTTTCGTACTTCTTGCAGATCTTCTTGTATTCGTACGGGGTGCAGAGCATGATTTCGCGGCGGTCGGTCGCACCGTCCTTGTCACGGAGCGTGAGCGCGCGGAGTTCAAACAGAGAGGACTGTTCCATTACAAGGTCAACGTCGCAGATACGTCCGCTGCGGCCGTCGTGGTTGCAGATGTAGCTGCTGTCGGCGGTTCTCCAGATGTCGGTTTCCACACCGGCATAAGTACGGTTGCCCGCTGCGATGAACGCCGCTGCAGTGTTTTCGGTTTCCAGGCCGCTGCATCCGCGGTGTGCGACAAACTTGGTGTTGCCCTTGTTCGGGATCTTGATGGTGTTGCTTGCCATGAGAATTCTCCTTGTCTTATGTAAAATTAGTGTATTCCGAACCACTTTGTTATCGTTATTGTACCACAACCTGCGCGTTTTTTCCATAGTTTTTAGAATTTTCAAAAAATAATTCCCAGTACTTGATAAATTCCGGACATTCCTGTATAATAGTATCAGAAAATTATGAACGTGTTTTGGTATATTTTCACCAAAGGAGGAACTATGGAATTTTTCTGCGGTACCGGTTTCAAACGCCCCGTCCGGCTATGTGAAGCGACCCGCCGTTTCGCGGCCGAAAGCCTGCACGGCAAATACGGCGAAGAAGCCATGAAAACACCTTATGTCACCGTGGACGATGTCTGCGGTTTTGACGATATGCTCGATTATGACCGATACACCTACTGCATCGACAAAATCGTGCGCGAATGTCCGATCCGCCTGATCGACGGCGAACGTGTGATAGGCGCGGCAACCCTCGGCGGAGCGATCCACCATGCAGTTCCGGCAGTGCGCGGCAACCATTACGCGTTCGGTTCGGTCAGCCATGTCACGCTCGGCTTCGACCGCGTACTGAAAATCGGGATTCAGGGACTGGAACAGGAGCTTTTCCGTTATAATGACCGTCCCTACAACGAATATCTTCACCGCGTCATCCATCATATGCGCATCTGGCACTCCCGCTACCTCGCTGCGTCCGCCGAAAAGAATCCGGAATGTCACGATCTGCTCCTGCGCGTACCGTTCCAGCCGGCGCGGACGTTCCACGAAGCGGTGCAGAGTCTGTGGTTCTGCTTCGCATTCACGCGTCTTTGCGGAAACTGGTCGGGCATCGGACGCATCGACGAAATGCTCGGTCCGTACCTCAAAAAAGACCTCGCGGACGGTACGATTACTCTCGATGAAGCCCGCGAAATCCTCGCGCATTTCTTCATCAAGGGCTGTGAATGGATCCGGAAGGACACCCCCGTCGGCACCGGTGATGCGCAGCATTACCAGAACATCGTCCTCGCAGGAATCGATGTTGACGGAAATAACGTAACCAATGAAGTGACCTATCTCGTGCTCGACATCATCGAAGAACTCGGTATTTCCGACTTCCCGGTCACGGTGCGTCTGTCGAAGAATTCCGACGAACGTCTGATGCGCCGCATTGCGGAAGTGACCCGTTACGGCGGCGGCGTTCTCGCGGTCTACAACGAAGACCTGATCCTGCAGTCCCTCGTCGACATCGGTTACGACCCGATCGAAGCGCGGAAATTCGCAAACGACGGCTGCTGGGAAGTCCAGATTCCCGGGCAGACCTACTTCATCTATCAGCCGTTCGACGGATACTCCATGCTGATGCAGGATGTCATCGGACTGCCGGACAATCCGCGGGAGTTTTCGTCGTTCGAGGAACTGTGGAACGCATATGAAGCGCGGATGAAGGAATACATCGCCGCGAATTTCGACAATCTCCAGCGCAGCCGGAACCGTCATTACGAAGCCGGCGACTGGAAATGGAAGCAGTCCGGTCCGCCGTGCGAGGTTATCTCGCTGTTCATGGAGGACTGCGCGAAAAACGGCCGTCAATACTACCGCGGAGGTCCGCGCTACACGGTTTTCTCGCCCCACATCGGCGGCGCGCCGGACGCGGGAAACAGTCTGCACGCCATTAATACCCTCGTATTCAGGGAAAAACTCGTCTCGTTCGCGGAGCTGACGAAGGCACTGCAAAACAACTGGGAGGGTTACGAAGAACTGCGGCAGTACGCGATGAACAAAATCACCTACTACGGCAACGACGATGACGAAGCGGACTCCTATGTTGTGCGTGTGCTTGACACGTTCGCAGACATCGTGCTGAGCTATAACGGCAAGTGTCCCGTGAAGTACATTCCGGGCGTCTCGACGTTCGGGCGGCAGATCGACTGGATGCACAGCCGTGTTCCCTCTCCGATGGGGACAAAGCGCGACGCGATCCTCTCCGGCAACGACTCTCCGACCCCGGGTACGGATACCGAAGGGGCAACAGCGGTCATCAAGTCCTACTGCAAGGCAAATCTGCGAAAGCAAGCATGCGGCGCGGCACTCGACATCAAGCTGCATCCGTCGTCCGTCTCCGGTGAAAACGGTATCGCGGCACTGGTGGCGATGCAGAAGACCTTCGTTCAGCTGGGCGGCTTCTTCATGCAGACCGACGTCATCGACGCGGAAGTGCTGAAGGCGGCAAGAGAAAATCCGGAACAGTACAAGACGCTGTCCGTCCGTGTCTCCGGCTGGAACGCACGGTTTGTCACGCTGAACAAGGAATGGCAGGACATGATTATTGAACGCACATCCGGAGGAACCGTTTGAATTCAATAAAAAATGCCGGTTGGTTTTCACCAATCGGCATTTCGTTTTTCTTACAGTTTGATGACAGTATCGACAGAATTGACAACCACGGACATTGCTGCGGACATGGAGAATACATCGTATTCCTTTCCGTCTTCGGTCTTTTCTCCGAGCTGCGTCCACATGATGTTCTGCGCATTGCGGTTGTTCCATGCGGATTCCGCGTTTCTGCGGAGCCAGTCACGGTATTCTTCTTTTTCCGTGAGGTCGGCATAACGGCGGATGTAGCGTGCGAGAATTCCCTTGAAGCCTGGAAGGTCGTTGCCGGGCTCCTCGTTGTTCATGATACCGTCGTGATACATGGCATCTTTGACGTATTCCGCAGCTTTTCCTGCATAACCGAGGTATTTTGCGTCACCGGTCTTTTCGTAGTACATCATGCACGCACCGATGAACGTCCCCTGATTGTACGTAGACGACCAGCGGTTGATCCTGCCGTCGAGGTTGATGCAGTCGTAGACTTTGCCGGTGTCCGGCTCGAACATCATCCGCACTGCCCAGTCAAGGCAGACGAACATTTTGTCATAATAGCCGTCGTCGCCGGTCGCTTTGGCGAGGAACGCCGCCGCAATCGCGCCGGGACAGTTCACGCAGGTGTTCTTGCACTGGTTTTCGACCCGCCAGAACAGACCGCCGCCGAGTTCATCACTGACCGCACGGTCGTAGGTCTTGTTGAAATTCTGTACAGCGGTATCGAGATATTTCTTCTCTCCGGTATACAGATATGCACGGGTGAGCGCGATGACGAGCCACATGATATCGTCGTTGAACGGATTCTTATGCCAGTCATCGGTATAGCGCTTCAGCACATACTGATACATCTCCTCAAACTGCACAAACAGAGCTTTGTCCCCGGTGACCTCGTAAAGGTCTTCGATGATTTCGAAAATTTCTGCGTAATCCCAGAAATCGGCTTTGCGGTAGTCGCCTTCCTTATAGTACACCGCTTTGTGGGATTCCACAGCGGTATACGCACGTTCGGTCAGCAGGTTCTTGTCGTTCATATCGTCTCTCCTTATCTGTCAGAAAATCTGAATTTCCTTATCGTAGAGCATGGCGTTGATGACATTGACGGTGTGCCACGTATAAACTGCCCAGATCAGCGTGACGGCGGTATTGATGACCACGATCAGAGTCATATCGACCATAATGAAGTGGTACGCACCGGCAAGAATAAAGTTGATGATAGCGAGAATCGCACTGAGCAGGAGCATACCGCCGGAGGTATTGTAGGTTTCGATATCGCGGTTCCGCTTGCTGTACATGACATTTTCGTGCTGGATGCCGCAGACCTCGAGGTGCTTCTTGATGGCACTGAGGAGGAAGAACATATAGAGCAGGATGCCCGCTGCAGCAAAGACGCACTCGGCACACTCAAATGCCGCCATCCGGTAATACTGATTATACGCTTCGGTGACAAATTCAACGGCCATTTCGTCGTATTCCGCGTAATAATTGTACTGCAGAACCAGATTGACAAGGGAAAGCACTCCGCGTACGGCAGAAAACGGAATGATCCACTTCGCCTGCGGGATATAGCGTTTCAGGATCACTGCCGCGCCGATGAGGAACGAAGCGGAGATCACGCCGACAAGGACATTTACATCGTCAATGGTAACGACCATGGACGTAAAGACCGCCGAAGTGAAGCAGACGAGGGACTGCTTCATGCCGCGGGCGATAAAGAACGTATCGTGCGGGAGAACGTCGAGACGGTACTTGTTCTCCATATTCTGCAGGAAGGTTGTGTCCTTTCCGACCGCCTTGAAGAAGTCGGAAACCGTGCGGATATACTTGATCCCGAGAACAAGAACGATGATCCCGAGGATAACGTACAGGAAGGGCTTATAGTAGGCAAAGCTGCGCGAGAACGCGGAAACTTCACCGAGGTTGTCGTAAAGCTGCAGCTCGGTCAGTTCGGGAACGAGCGTCGCGCAGACACGGAAGATGTAGAAGAACAGAACCTGATCGCGGACGTAGGTGATCCATTCGACCTTATGGGCATAGGTACGCTTTTTGTACTTTTTTCCCGTGATCCGTTCGATCAGTTTCGCGGCCGGTTCCCATTCGGAAATTTTTACAATCAGCTTCGCCAGCGGACGTTTGAAGACCTTTTTCTCGTACATCACCGTCGCGCCGTACCACAGACCGGCAAAAGACAAGCCTTCAAAGAGGTAGTTGATCGCCGGCACGAACATCAGCGCCTCCGCGAGACCGAACACGAATGTCTGCAGGACGATATCCGAGCCGGACGCGTACGGAACCGTGAGGATCATGAAACATTTTGCCGCCTCTACAAGGGCGAGCTTAATGAACAGACTGCGTGCCTGTTCGATCTTACCGATGAAAAAGGACATCTTCGTCAGTCCGATCACAATCAGCAGAA
>JBGVOJ010000740.1:0-2827 GCA_045126415.1 Eubacteriales bacterium
CTGCCGAATACGGCAAGGTTTCCGACATCGGCTATTTCCCGGACGCGTTCGGCAACATCGGTCAGGCTCCGCAGATTCTGCGCGGCTTTGACATCGACTGTGTGGCATTCGGACGCGGCGTTTCCGAACGTCACGGCGACCGCCGCGATACCGGCGAAGAAAACTATGGCAAGGCGCGCTCCGAAATCATCTGGCGTTCCCCGGACGGTTCCGAAGTGAACGGCGCGGTCTTCCTCGACTGGTACTGCAACGGCAACGAAATACCGGCTGACTCCGAAGAAGCTGCGGCAAAGATCAAGGCATGCGCGGATTCCATCGCCGCAAAGTCGACTACGCCCCATCTGCTGCTCATGAACGGCTGTGACCATCAGCCCGCGCAGATCGACATCGGTCAGATCATCGAAAAGCTGAATGCAGCCGGTTATCCGGATGAACTGATCCACTCCAATTTCCGTGATTATTTTGACGCGATCCTTCCTTACCGCAAGAATTTCGGTATCTTCGTCGGCGAACTCGACGGCGAATACAGCGACGGCTGGTGGACGCTCGCGAATACCGCATCTTCCAGAATCTACCTCAAGCAGTACAACCGTCAGTGCGAAAACATGCTGGAAAAGATTGCGGAACCGCTGTCCGTTCTCGCGGACCTGTACGGCGGCAAGCCGGTTGACCGGGATTATTTCCGTTTCCTGTGGAAAAATCTGCTGAAGAATCACCCGCACGACTCCATCTGCGGCTGCTCCGTTGACGACGTTCACTCCGAAATGGTGACGAGATTCAAGAAGGTTCTCGCAGCGGGCGGCGAACTGGTGAAGGAAGAAAAGGCGGCGTTCATGGCGAACGTGAACACCTCCGAAACCGGCGCACCGTACGCGGTGACGGTCTTCAATCCGGCGGGACATGCGGCATCCGAGGCAGTGACGGTTTATGTCGATCTGCCGGAAGATACGGCAGTGACGGCGGCGGACATTGCGATCATGGACGGCGAAACTGTAATTCCGGCAGACGTTCTCGACTGCGGCGTGGTATGGGACTACTATCTCCCGAAGGACGCGTTCCGCGTACCGTTCAACGTACATCGCTTTGAGCTGACCTTCCGTGCGGCAGGCGTTCCGGCGCTCGGCTGGAAGACCTTCGGCGTAATGACCGACGGTGCGAAGGAAGCGGCGACCGATCTTGTGGCATACAAGAAGGGCATGGCAAACAAGAGACTGCGCGTGAAGTTTGCAGCCGACGGTTCCGCGATTGTGACCGACCGCAAGACCGGCGCAGTTTACACGACCGGTATTTTTGTGGACAGCGGTGACATCGGCAACGAATACATCTACCGTGAAGCGAAGGACGGTCTGCGTGTGACCACCGAAGGCACCCGTGCGAAAGTGGAACTCGTTTCCGCAAGTGCAGCGGCAATCACCTTCAAGGCGACGCACACGATGAAGATTCCGTCCGGCATCGATCTGAAAACGAGAACCCGCACCGGCGAATGCGAAATGAAGGTGGAAGCGTACTTCACCCTCC
This sequence comes from Eubacteriales bacterium, assembly GCA_045126415.1. Classification (GTDB taxonomy): domain Bacteria; phylum Bacillota; class Clostridia; order Oscillospirales; family CAG-272; genus UMGS1696. The sequence continues at coordinate 1,519 of JBGVOJ010000740.1, forward strand.
GCGAAGGCGCACGCCGTCTGGATATGAAGACAGTGATCCACAATAATGCGGACAACCACCGTGTCGTTGTTCTGACGAAGCACGGCATTTCCTCGGAACTTCTGCTTGCGGAAGGTCAGTTTGACCTGGTGGAACGCGAAATCACTCCGTGGGAAGGCTGGAAGAACCCGACCAAGCCGGGCAAGATGACGAGCTTCTTCGGCGTGGAAGACAGTGCACGCGGTGTATTTGTCGCAGGCCGCGGTCTGAACGAATACGAAGTTCTGCGTGACGAAGGACACACGATGTCCCTGACGATCCACCGCGGCACGCACGAGCTGGGCGACTGGGGCGACTTCCCGACGCCGGATGCACAGTGCAAGGGCGAACTGACGGTCGAATACGCCCTCGTTCCCTACAGCATGACTGCCCTCCACGACCGCGAAGGCGCGATTGACGACGGCTACTCCTTCGCAGCGACCGCACCGGCAGCTGTCTGCGCACCGGCTCATACCGGCGAAACCGCAGCAACCGGCACTCTCGTAGGTATCGACGGCCACAACTTCGTCGTCAGCGCACTGAAGATGTCCGACTTCCGCGACACCGTAATCCTCCGCGTCTTCAACCCGACCTGCAAGGACACCAAAATGAAGCTCGATCTTGGTGATCGTTTCGGGGAAGCATACGCCGTCAATCTGAACGAAGACCGCCAGAAGAAAGTCATCGTCAGAAACGGCAAATGCACCGTATCCGTTCCTTCAAAGAAGATCGTTACCGTGGAACTTGTTCCGGTGAAGTAAGTTTATCAAATATCGTTTATTTTTCTTGAGGGGAACCTTTTCAGAGGAAAGGTTCCCCTCAAACTCCCCTCCAAACCTCTTTAATCTGCTATCAAATTTAGATAGTGCAGATTGGGAGTTTGGAGGGGGTTTTTGATGGGTTTGTGCGTAGCCATTTAGTACATCCCAGTTGACAAAATATAGACATCCAAATCCTGAGGAAGGGTGGAGACGGAAGTCAGGGGCCGCCGAGACCCTGACTTCCCACGCCATCTTCAGATACGGGGATATCGTGCGTCAATTTAGAATTCAGCTACATTTTGTAAGTTTCCGCTCGTCTTGGCTGCCGCCGTCCGAGCTTTTCGTTAGAAAGAGCGGCTGACGTATTATTTGCACAAACGCAAAGCATGGACGGCGGCAGCCAAGCCATGCGGTGTAATCCTATATGTAGCTGAATTCTATAGTGACGCACTGTATCCCGTATACGGAAGCTGGCGCGGGAAATCAGGGAGCGAATGCCCTGATTTCCGTCTCCACTATTCCTCAGGATT